>CAYHCW010000172.1:0-6436 GCA_964355025.1 uncultured Gemmatimonas sp.
GAGCGGTACCGGTGCACATGTGCACCACGAGCGAAGCCGACCCAAGCGGCAGCACCTCAGGCGAGCGCCTGGCGTGACTCTGTGAAAGGGAGGTAGAACTCAAATGTCATTCTTCATGAAGCTCTTCGGGATGTTGGCAGATACGCTGATTTGGACATAACGGCGTTTCGGGAATGGGCCTCCACCCTCTTCTTGTTGTAATCGGACTTCGTCACGTGAAAGGACTTCGCCTCTACGTCCTGCTGGTCAGCATCGCCGCACTGCTTGCAGTCGCGGCTCTTTCTGTGTTTGCTGGTGCGTGGACACGGGACGACCTAGGGGCCGCAGCGTTCTTTGCGTCGTTTGGGGTTCTTGCTCACGCGCTCAACTACCAGCGATCGAAGGGGCGTTCAGGGACGATAGCCTTTCTTCCCTTTCTGTCCATCGCTGCGGTTTCGCCAAACAGCGCCGCCGTTGCCTCGGTGTTCGCCGCGATGCTCTTCGGTGAACTCGTCTCCCGGCGTGAGTTCCTGAAGGCCCAGTTCAACATTGCGCAGCAGGTGCTCGCCGTCGCGACAGCGCAGCTCGTGTACGTTGCGCTTGGCGGGCGATCTCTACTTGCCGAGACCGTCTACTACCCGGCCTTCTTCCCAGCCTTCATCGCGCTGTTTGTCACCTACATGGTGATGAACAAGGCGGTTGTGGCGTACGTCCTCGCGTTGGCCAACAAGACTGCGTTCCGGCGTGAACTCTTTCGAGGGTTCAAGGGAACAATACTGAACGATCTGTTGGCGCTCCCGCTGGTTGTCGTATTTGCGCTCGGGTATGCAAAGGTTGGTCCGCTCTGGACAGGAATGCTAGCGTTGCCGATGCTCGGCGTGCGGCAGCTCTATAAGTCAGTCTTCGAGCTCGAGCGAATCAACGAAGAGTTGCTTCAGCTTATGGTGGCCGCCATTGAAGCAATGACGCCGTACACTTCCGGTCACTCACAGCGCGTTGCGCGCTACAGTCGGTTGATCGCTCGAGTGATTGGGCGTGGTTCGCACCAAGTGGAGCAAATCGGAACGGCGGCACTCCTGCATGATGTTGGCAAGATCCACGAGGAGTTCCACCCGATCCTGCGCTTGCCGCGCAAGCTCTCCGATGCGGAGTATGAAATTATGAAGACGCACTCGGCGAAAGGTGCCACCCTCGTATCAAAAGTGTCGCAGTTCAAGGATATCGTGCCTTCTGTCAGAGGACACCACGAAGCATGGAGTGGCAAGGGCTACCCCGACGCGCTCGCGGGAGACGAGATACCGATTGGCGCTCGGATTATCACTATTGCTGACACGATCGATGCCATGACAACCGTTCGTCCGTATCGACCGCCGCGCTCCCTAGACGAAGTGAGATCTGAACTGGTACGCGTCGCGGGGGTTCAGTTTGATCCTCGCATCTGTGCGGTGCTCCTCCAAGAGGCACACTGGAAGGAGCTCTGTCTCGAAGTTGAGATTGCGGCCAGAGAGTTCCCAGCTGATACCACTCTCGAGCAGCCAGTCAGCCGCGAGATTCCTCGGCACTCGACCCAGTTCCGAGTACCCTAGAGGGCGAACCGCTTCAACTCCGCAGGTGGTGGCATTAGATCGCGGCGCGTCTTCAATACAAACTCACTTGCGAAGCGGCGTGCTTCCTTCTCTCCTTCGTACCGCTCGATCCCCAGTGCCACAGCAAGAGCAATGTGATCGACAGAGGAGTGACGAAAGAGCGGATCTCGATGACCCAAGAGCGCGCCGAGAATCGGCCGGGCTTCGTCGTCGTGGTCGTCATGCATTAGCACCCGCAGTTTGGCGGCCGCCTGAAGCAAGTGGTGGCGCGAGCGGTTCGCAAGATCGAGTGGCACGAAACGATGTACGCGGCTTCGCGCGTCGTCCCAGCGGTCAAGGCCGATCGAAAAGAACGCCCAGCTGAGATCAAGGGACTCACGGCTAAATCTTCCGAGTGGTGGTACGAAGAGAGCCTCTGCGGCAAGCAATGACTCGTTCGCGATGTCGTAGAATCCGTACTCAAGAGCGAGGCCTGCTAGGGCGTCATGTGCGCGAAAGCGCGCGTAGGCGAAGCCGGATTTGTCCGCGAGAGTGCCCGATTCTCGAAGGAGGTCACGCGACTGGTCATACTGCCCGTTCCGTCGGAACGGGAACGATGATGTTCGGAGGGCTGCGATCAGTGTGGCTTTGCTCGGTTGCTCTCGAACGCGCTGGATGAGGTTCTCAGCGTGGGCGACCGACTTTGCGATACTTCCAATCGCTCCTTCAAAGACCATGCGTATCCGCAGGCGAGAGATCTCGTCGCCGATGTAAGGCGGCACCGAACGAAATGCTAGGTCGAACTCCCTAATGGCCTCGGCGTCGTGAACATTGTCCGACACTCCCATTCCCACAAAAGTCGCGTGCAATCGTGTCTCGGAGTTGACGCTCGCGTCTGAGGCGATTGAGAGTAGCGTACCGATACGCTTCCCGAGTTCGATGGTGAACTGGCTCGCCTCAAGCGCCATCATTCCGATGTCTGGATCTACTCTCAGGGTACACGAGAGCTGATCGAGCTCTCGAATGCGGTCTACAGTGGTTAACAACTGCGGCCACTCTGCCATCGCCTGCAACGAAACCGCTCTACCCACGAGCGCACTCGCCGCCGCCCCCGCCGTCACCGCCAACTCACTCGCTGCCAGGTACGCCCGGCTGGCCTCCGCCGTCGCCCCGGTGCGCATGAGGTACTCGGCGCACCGCATCATCGTCGCGTACGCAAGTTGCTTCTCGCCGCTCTCCTGGTAGAGCCGTGCGGCGTCCCAGTACAACTCAATGCCGCCGTCGGCCACGGCGTCCGCTTCAAGCACGCGGGCCACGCTCACCGCCAGGCTGCGGAACACGCCACTGGTCATTCCCCGGCGCACGCGCTCCGTCCATAGGTCGTGCGGCGCGAGCGGCACACCGGGGTCGGTGGGCAGTGCCAGCATGTCGTCAAGCTCGCCGAACGCCGATACCAGCGCCGGCGCCTCGACGCCGAGCGAACGCTCGATGCGCGGCAACAGCGCATGCTGCCCCAGCAGCGCGCACGCCTGCAACAGTCGGGTAGCCTTCTTCGAGAGGCCCCGTAGCTGGATATCAATCAGCGATGCGAGATCGCCGGGGGTCTCCGTGAGGTCGGGGTGCCACTGGTGCTGGTGCACGAGATGACTGAGAAATAGTGGACTCCCACCCGAGGCCCGCCCGAGGTGCCGAGTGACCTCGTCGAACCGCGCGTCGGTGACGAGACCAGCGCCCGCGGAGAAGTCGCGAATCTCGTCGTCTGAAAGCGGCCCCACTCGCACGCCCGCCGCCGAGAGCAAGCGCGCGGCCGCTGCGTCGGCGCGCGTGGGCATGCCTCGCGCCGACAGGATGACGGCCAGACGGGCAGTAGGGCGACTCTCGAGGAACCGGGCAAGCATCAGCAGCGTCAGCGGGTCGCTCCACTGCGCGTCGTCCAGCAGCAAAGTGAGCGGCGTCTCCGCAAGCACGGCGTCCATCAGGTCGACCCACGAGTGATACACGGCGTGCTGACGACTGCGCGCCTCTTCAGGCTCCAGCGGCTCCTCGTCCGAATTCACCGTGCCCATCTGCCGCATCAGCGACAGCGCGTGCGGCGCGGCACCCAGCGCGCCGGGAGCATCCAGAAGTCCGGGCAACACGTCGGTCAGCAGCGCGAACGGGCGGTCTTCAAACGACGGACGCGCGCCTCCGCTGATTACGGTCCAGCCGGCCATCCTGGACGCGCGCTCGATCTCCCGCAACACGCGCGACTTGCCGATGCCTGCAGGACCGACGAGCCAAAGCGCCGTCGAGGCTCCGCCGCGGGCGGCAGCAAGCGCATCCTGCGCCGAGGCCAGGACGTCATGCCGCCCCACGAACGGGGCCGACGTTGCCGTGACGCGACGCCCCGTGGTGTCGGTCAGCTCGGAAACGCGCCGTCGGAGGAGCCGCGCCGGAAGCCCGATGAGCTTGGCGCGATCACCCAACTCGCGCAGGTACGCATCGAGTATCTCGAGCGCCTCGTTCTTGGCGCCCACCATGGCCGCCGCCTCGGCGCGCGCCAGCGTGGCCTCCTCATTCAGTGAGTCGACCAGCAGGCACAGCCGAGCCCAGTGCTCGAGTTCGCGCCACCGCCCCTCACGCCGCGCCGCGGCGATGCGATGCACCAGCGCGCGCCGGTGCTGCGCGGCCACGCGTGCTCGCAACTGCTCGGCGAACTCGCCCAGCGCGCTGTCGCCAGCGGGGGCAAAGCCGGGAACCACCGTCGCCGCCGACTCGATGTCACGCGGCTCGGCGCGCTCTGGCCACCCTGGTAACAGGGCCTGCGTGATGTCGCTGTCGACGAGCGACGGTTCGATCTGGATTTCGTCGCCACGGTCGTCACTCACCAAGCCAGCCGCGCGCAGTCGATAGAGCCCCTGCCGGAGTGAATGACGGCCGGCTCTTTCCGATGCCGAGGGCCAGATGAGCTCACGCAACGCGGTGCGGGAGATCCGCTCGCCCGCTCGCTGCGCCAGCACGAGCGCCAACGGAAAGAGCATCCCGGCGTCGGGCACGAGCGTCAGGGAACCAATGGCGATCTCCGCCCGGCCCAATCCGCGCACTACCAGCTGGGTTCGCCCGCCGTGGTCCATGCGAGGAAATGGATTGATGGCGTCACAGCCGCGTCATTTCAGACGCCAGCGTGACCTACTTCAGGTTGAGGATCTTCTCCACACCGACACCTTCAGCCTCAGCCTGGAAGTTCAGCACCAGCCGGTGCCGCAGCACACTGTACGCAATGGCCCGCACGTCGTCGAGGTCGGGCACCGGCCGCCCATCCATCGCCGCCCGCGCCTTGGCGCCGAGCACGAGGTACTGCCCGGCACGCGGCCCAGCGCCAAACGCCACGTACTTCTTCACAATCTCGCTCGCCCCGGGCTCGCCGGGCCGAGTGGCGCGCGCCATCTCCACGGCAAAACTCACCACGCTCGGCGGCGCCGGCAGACGGCGCACGAGGTTCTGCATTTCGCGCAGCTCCTCGGCGCCCAGCACGGCCTTCAGTACAGCCGTCTGCGCCCCCGTGGTGGTGCTGACAATGCGCTCTTCTTCGTCCTTGGTGGGGTACCCCAGCCGCAACTCGAACATGAACCGGTCGAGCTGCGCCTCGGGCAGCGGGTACGTGCCCTCCTGCTCGATGGGGTTCTGCGTGGCCAGCACAAAGAACGGCTCGGGCAGCGCGTACGTGGCTCCCGCCACCGTCACGGTGTGCTCCTGCATGGCCTGCAGCAGCGCGGCTTGCGTCTTGGCCGGCGCGCGGTTGATCTCGTCGGCCAGCACGATGTTACCAAACACCGGGCCCTTGGCAAACTTGAACGATCGCTTGCCCGTGCCGTGGTCTTCCTCGAGCAGTTCGGTGCCGGTGATGTCGCTCGGCATGAGGTCGGGCGTGAACTGCACGCGCGAAAACTGCAGGTCCAGCGTTTCAGCAATGGTCTGGATGAGCAGCGTCTTGGCCAGCCCCGGCACGCCAATGAGCAGCACGTGACCGCCGGCGAGAATGGCGGCAATCATGTTGTCGACGATCTCGTGCTGCCCAATGATGCGGCGCCCGATCTTGACGGCAATCTCCTTGTGCGCCTCCTTGAGGCGGTCGAGTAGTGCTAGGTCACGAACGTCGGCGGAAGACACAGATATTAGGGGCTAGATGCTAGATGCTAGATGCTAGATGCGGACGGCGTAGAACGTACAGCGTAAAGCGTACAGGTTCGTTTGTCGTTCGCAGTAATAAGATACGGGCGCCGCTTCTCGTTGGAAGTGCGCCCGTGTGATTACGTGACAGAGAGCAGTTCGTTCAGCCCCTCAGGGAATGGCAAACTCCACGCGCTTTTCCATGGGGTAGTTGTTCGACACCAGGCGGGCGACGGCGGTGTAGCGGCCCGGGGCGGGCGAGCGCCACGCCTCGGAGAACGACAGCGTGTCGTCGCTGCGCAGCACCTTGTTCTGGTACGCGGCGGTGAACAGCCGTCCATCGCTCCAGCGCCACACCTGCTTGCCGGATTCGTCGAGCACGGCGATGTCGTGCGTCATGCCGCTGGGGAAATTCAGCTCGACTTTCTTGTCGCCTTCATTCACCACGCGCAGCGCAAACTGCACGCCGTCACTCACGCGCACGTCGAGCGATGACGCCACGGCTGCGCCCTTCTTGTGGTGCGATGACTTGGTGCCGGCGAGTGACTCGGATGTACGCGAACGCGTGCACGCAAAAGCGAGCACAGCGATGACCAACATCACAAAGGAGACGCGACCGTTCATTCCCTTCGCCGGTAGTGCGCATATTTGTGATCCCTGAGCGTCGGAATCACACTGTCACGCTGTTGAACATACCGTCAGCTTGACGATCCGTCAAACGGATGGTCACCTCCCAAGTGCCG
>CAYHCW010000173.1:0-6383 GCA_964355025.1 uncultured Gemmatimonas sp.
AGCTGCCGGCGGCGTTGCGCGGGTTCGTGAAGCGCGGCGGGCGCATGGACAGCGGCGGCACGGTGATCTACGTGAGCTTCCTGGCCGCGGTGAGCGTGCTGGTCTCGCGGAATGTCGGTGCGGTGGCCGGCTTCTCCACACTGCTTGCCGGGGCGACCGCGGCACCGCTCGCCTTTACGGTGCAGGAGGCGCGGCGCCTGCTGTCCCTCGGGTTCTCGCACGCCGATCTCGGTCCGGCATTCAAGGCGGTGGCGGAGAGTGCGCTCGAGGAACGCGCGGTGGAACCCGGGGCCGTGCACTACACGCTCGAACGCCTGCTGCAGGCGGCTTCGCGCATCGCGGGCAGCTTCCTTATGGTCGCGGTGCCCGTGACTGCCGGCGTTCTCCTGTCGGGTCGTGGGCTGAGCACCGCGCTGCTGGTGTGGCCCGTGTTCGTGGCGTTGGGCGGCGTGGCGATCAGCACCGGATTTCTGCATCGCGCGCTGCAGCAGGCGCACCGTGACGTCGACACCGAGTTCTGGGGTGGGTTCTGGACGGGGCGCATTGGCGCGCTCGCCTTTTCTCTTGCCAAGCGGCTGCACCGCGGCGCGCCGGTGGCGTCGGCGATGACGCACCGCGCCACCGAGCTTTCGCTGGGCATGGCGGCCGAACAGTTGTATGAATCGCTGCCGAAGGCGTCGCGCGGCGCACTGGGCGCGCTCCCCGAACTGCTGCAACGGCTGCAGGATGATGCCCAGGTGCTGCGCGCGCGCCACGATGCGCTGAACGAGGCGGTCGCCCTGGGCGGGGCGGCCGCCACCGACGAGGCGCACGCCCCGCTGCGGGACGAACGCGACCTCGTGCATGGCAAGTTGCGCGAGGCCGTGGGCGCGCTCGAGACGATTCGCCTGAACCTGCTGCGCCTGCACGCCGGCTCGGCGTCGGTGCAGAGCATCACGACGTATCTTGGAGTGGCCAGCGAGTTGTCCGACCAGGTGCGACGGCTCATCGAATCACGCGAATCGGTGGATGACCTGCTGCGTTTTCCCAGCGCCATCGAACCCACGCCGGTATGAGCGAATGACTGAAGCCAAAGCGCGAGAGCGCGAGCGGTCGGCGAACGGCTGGTTTGGCGCGCCGCAGGAAGCGCAGGTGCCTGTGCGTGCCGCTGCGGGTGGCGGCGCGGCGGCTGCCGCGGGCAAGGACGAGTCCACGGGCTCACGGTGGCTGCGCCGCATTGCGCGCGTGCTGCGCGATGCGTTGCTCGCGGTGGCCATCATGGCAATGGTGCCCGTTGGGCTGGTGTCGATCACGCAGGGCTACGTCTGGGGAATGAACTACGGCAATGCCCGTGCAAGGCTCGCGCAGATTGAGCCTGCGCGCGCGTACGCACCGCCCAGGGATGCGGCGGTCACCCCGCTGCAGGCGGGGATGGCGCTGGCGGCGTTGGCGCCCAGCGACCACTTCGGGACCTTCATCCCCCTGCGCTCCGTGCGCGAACGCGCCGAGCGGCCGTGGAGCGACGCCAAGCTCGCGGCCGGCATGTTTGCCAGCGCACCGGTCAACCAGGGCTGGAACGGTCCGCGCAGCCAGAGCATCCTCGAAGCGGCAGCCCAGGGGCTGTCGGCCCGTGAGCTCGCCTACCTCAAGACCGTCGCCACGGCGCCGCTGTGGACGCGGTACGACCTCATTGCCCGCGCGCCGGCGGTGGACATCCTTGGCGGGAGTTTTCGGCTGCCGTATCCTGACGAGGCGCTGATCTACAACGTGCCGGTCATGAAGTTCGCGGCCACCAAGGAGCTGGCCCACGCCGGCGTCTCGCGGGCCGCGTACTACCTGGCCATCGGGCAGCGCGCCGAGGCCGAGGCCGCGCTCAAGAGCATCATCGGCTTCGGGTTCGCCCTCATCGACAATGGCACGTTCGCCATCGATGGGCTCATAGGCCGTGTGATCGTGGGCATCGGGCGCGACGCGCTGGGCCGCTTCTACACGCTCACCGGCGACCCGCGCACCGCCGCGCTGGTGGCACCGACGCCCCCGCCAGAGCAATCGGGGCGCGCGAGCCAGCCGAGCTCCAGCCGGCCGACGGTGGACTTCATGCGCGAGCGGCTGCTGCAGGCGGCGCAAAACCCGGCCTTGCCGCGCACACTGCGGTATGAATCGCTCTACCAGCTCTCGCTGTCGTCGTGCACCAACGTGCGCGAGCTGGTGTTCGGCATGGGCTCGGACGTCAGGCAGGCGTATGAGAGCGCCGCGCGCGACCTGGCGCGCTATCCCTCGGAGCGGGCCATTCTCGACCTCGCCCTGCAGACCATCGACCGAGTCCCCGCCAATCCGATGTGGAACGATATGCCCAAGGGCGACGTCGTGGTGCGGCTCCTCGTGGGCGCCTCGACGGTGGCGGGCGTGGTGCTCGACAACCCGCGCATGCCGGCCTGTACGCGGCTCATCACGGGCGGGGGATGGCGCTAGCCCGGCGCCGAAAACCGCGCCCGCACCGCATCACTGACCCGCGTGAGCCGCCCTGTGACGCGATTGATCGGGCACCACACCGTCCGCGCGCGCGCCAGCACCTTGAGGTCGGCGGCGCGCAGGATCTCGGTGTGCCGCTCGAACTTGTTGGCCTCGGCCGTGCCCACCCAGGTGCGCGCGATGATGGCGTCGCCGGGCATCGCGGGGTGCTTGTAGTCGATCTCGTGCCGGAGGGCGACCCACGCCACCTCGGCCTGCTGCTCGACGGTGGCCGCCGCACCCCAGTGGGCAATGGCCGCGTCCTGCACCCAGTGCAGATAAATGACGTTGTTGACGTGTCCCAGTTCGTCAATGTCGCCGGGCGCTACGACGAGATGCAGGGTGAAGGGTTCAGAGGTCACTTAGTACACCCGCTCGATCCAGCCCACGTCGTCGAAGCCCGCGTCGAAGCTCATCACGCGCTCGATGCCGTGCCGCTTCATGACCGCCACGTGCAGCGCGTCACGCGCCGACAGCCGCGGGCGCGAGAGCAGGACGTCGCGCGCCCTGGTGACGTCGGCCGCCTCGATGGGGAGCACATCGTCCACCACGCCGGCGAGCACGTCGAGCGCCGCCTGAATGGCGTCCGGGCGCTTGATGGCCACGAAGCGGTGCAGGATCTCCTGCATCACCTCGGCGGACGTGACCATTCGTTCGCCGCGGTTGACGCACCGCTCGACGGCCGCGCGCGCCGCATCCTTGAGGGGGTGCGGCGCGCCGATGAGGTACATCGGGATGTTGGAATCGACGAAGATCACGGCTCGCTCCCGAGATATCCGCGCTCGATGTCGGCGAGCATCACGTCGATGTCGGCCGTCGGGTACGCGTGCCGTACGGCCTCGCGCACGGCGGAGAGCTTGCGGTGCGGGGCGACCGCCGGCTCGTCGCGACGGGCCGCACGAAGTGCCTGCCGCACCCATTCGGCCACCGTCACGTGGTGGCGCCGGGCAATGCGGCGGAGCTCGGCGAACTCCGATTCGTCGAGGAGAACTTGCAGGCGCTGACTCATGTACATGAGTATAATGACCTCCAAAGGAGCAGTCAAGGCCACGCGTCGGTGCGCCGCCCACGGGATCGACGTGCCATGATGGTGCGGGGTCGCCGCCCGTGCGTCACCGAACGCACGCCGATCGGCGCGGAGGAACGCCGGACCTCGGACGCCGGCGAAACGCCCGTCGGGCCCCGGCCGTACATTCTGATGATTCCACTGTTCTCCGCGAGACTCCCGATGCCGCAACCCACTGTTTCCACGTCCCAGGCTCCAGCGCCGGTCCGCAACGCGCCCACCGCCACCGAGATGTACGAAGCGGCGAGGCTCGCCCGCACGGAACTGCGCAACCAGCGGACCTCACTCGAGGGGCAGCGTCGCGATTTGCAGCAACAGCTGCAGCGGTCCAGCAACTCCGTGGACACCAAGAGCCTCGAGGCGCGGCTGGTGGCGCTCGACGCCCGCCAGCTCGATGTCGACAAGCAACTCGCCGTCGCTGATTTGCAGGTCGCGAGCACGGCGGGTGTTCCCGGCGTGATCATTGAGCAGCGGCCGCCAGGGCCGGACATTCCACCCGAGGCGGTGCTGTTGGGTGGCCTTGGCATGGCCATGGTGCTGCTCATCCCGGTGTCCATCGCGTATGCGCGCCGCATCTGGCGTCGCGCCGGCCAGTCGGCGCCCGCGCAGATTCCCGCGGAGTTGTTCGACCGGATGGCGAGCATCGAGCGCGGTGTCGAAGCCGTGGCCATCGAGGTGGAGCGCATGGGCGAAGGCCAGCGGTTCGTCACGCAGCTGCTGAGCGAGCAGGCCAAGCGACACGCGACGCAGGCGCTGCCCTCAGGACCTCAGTAGCCGCGGGCGCGGTCAACCACCCACGCCGGCCGTTGCCCCCGCTCGAGCAGGTCCAGGCACTCGATGAACCCATCGACGGCGCCCTGAACCGTCGTGCGCCCGGAGCAGTGCGGCGAGATCATCACGCGCGGATGCGTCCAGAGGGGCGAGGCTGAAGGGAGCGGTTCCACCGCGAAGACGTCGAGCGCCACGGCGCGCAGCCAGTGACGGTCAAGGGCTTCGGGAAGCGCGCCTTCTTCGACCACTGCGCCGCGGCCGGCATTGATCAGCACGGCGTCGCGGCAGCGCGACATCACGTCGCGCGAAAACAGGCCGCGTGTCGCCGGCGTGTCGGGCACGGTGAGCACAATCCACTGCGCCTCACCAGCGAGTCCGGGGAGCGCGCTCACCGGATGCACGGCACGGAACGCCGGATGGGTGCTCGCTCCCGTGCGCGACATGCCGGTGACCGTGACGCCGAGTGCGGCAAGGCTGGTGGCCACCGCGCGGCCCACGTCACCGGTACCGACGACGACGGCGTGCGTGCCGGCGACCAGGCCGATCTCGCGCGGAGCCCATCGGTGCGCGGCTTGCGCGGCCGCGAGGTCCGCGAGCTGTTGCTGCACGGCAAAGACGCGGGCCACGACCCACTCGGCGATGGCCGGCCCGAACGACTCCGATGTTCGCGTCAGCAGGATGTCGCGGTCGAGTTCCACGGGTGACAACCACGAATCGACGCCGGCCCCGGTGCAATGCACCCAGCGCACGCTGCCCATCGTCGCGGCGGCGGGTGGTCGCTTGAAGCCCACATAGGTGTCGGCCCAGGCGAGGTCGTCCGCGGTGACATCGGTGTGCAGCGCGCCGCGGCACTCGAGTGAGGGCCGCCGGCCGCGCAGCGCGGCGACGATGTCGGCGTGCGTGCTGGCGCCGACGACGATACGGTGGGGGGAGAAGGATACGGACACGCAGAAAAATCTACGGAGCCGGCGCGACGATGGGCTAGGCGTCCGGTTTCGCGTGGCCGCGTGACGGCCGACACGAGCCCTTGCTTGACAGTCGACTGCTCTATGGTAGGTTCTTCCCGACCTTCCGCAGGAGCAACGCCCACGCCCCCCAGCGCGCCCGAGCCCTTGTCCGCCACTGCGCGCGCTGCTGCGCGCGCCGACGCGCCGCTCCGCCGCCAGTCGGCCCTGCTCCGACTGAGCGCCGCCATCGCGTCCGCGGAGTCGGAGGCCGACGTCTGCCGCGCGGTCGTTGATGGCCTGCACGACGAAGCGCTCGGGTATGCGTTCCTCGGCGTCTTCCTGCTCGACGCGGCCACCGGCGATCGCCTGCTGGGCGCTGCCGTGGGCTGGGCCGACATACCCGCGGGGCTCCGCATTCCCGCCGGCGTGGGGCTGAGCGCCCGCCCGCTCGCCGACGGCCAGCTGCGGTACACGCCGGACGTGACCAAGGAGCCCGCGTACGTGCCGGGGCTCTTCAGCGGCGCCGAAGTGGACGTGCCGCTGCGCGCGAGCGGCGAGGTCTTTGGCGTGCTGGTGGTGGAGAGCCGCGAGCCGAATGCCTTTGGCCAGCACGATCTCGAGATCCTCACCGCCGCGGCGCAGCAGGCGGGCATCGCGCTCGCGCGCATACGGCTGCTCGACGAGATGCACCGGATGGTCGACGCCGAGCGTCGTCGCGCCGACGAGCGCGAGGCGTTGCTCGACACCATCACGGACTTGTCCACGGAGCTGGAGCTGTCGCGGCTGCTCGAGGCGGTGCTGTCGCGCGCCGTGACCCTGCTTGGCGCCGCTGGCGGCGAGCTGGCGACGTACGACGAGGGGAAGGGCGACCTGGTGATCGCGGCAAACTTCAACATGCACGAGGACTCGCGCGGCACGCGGCTCAAGGCCGGCGAGGGCGCCATGGGGCTCGTCGTCCGTACGGGCGAGCAGCTGATCATCCCCGACTACCAGACGTGGGCGGGGCGGTCGGCGCAGTATGCGCGCATCGACGCGCGCGCGGTGGTGGTGGCGCCGCTGCTCATCGGCAAGCGGGCCGTCGGCGCCATCAACGTCTGGCACGAGGACGC
>CAYHCW010000174.1:0-6353 GCA_964355025.1 uncultured Gemmatimonas sp.
CGCCCAACCGGATGTCGGACCTATTCATCGGCACCGTCGCCGGCACGTTCACCGGGGCGCTGGTGCTCGCGGCCCTCGCGCCCGTCGTGGCGTTGTACTACCACTCCAGCGCGTGGCTGGGGGGAGTGCTCGCCCTCGTCGCCGCCACCGCCGCAGCGGGAATGGGCAGCCTCACGCTGCTCCGCTCGGTGCTCAACGCGGCGCCCCCAGGGGCCGTTCGTCTCAAGTCGCTCCTGCCCGTCGGCGCCATCCTGTTCATGCAGTACGCCACGATGTTGCAGTTCATCCACATCGCCTCACCCATCATCCCGGAGACCACCGTGTTTGATGGCGGTGCCGACGCCCTCTTCGGACAATGAACCATGACCATGCGCGCGGTACACGTCGGCACGGTGGACGGCGAAGGCATCCATTGGCACACGACCCTTCGCGGCAATGGCGAAGCCTTCTTCGCGGATGGACACAGCGAGTGGGTCCACGACCGGGCCACGCTCGAATCCGAGCAGCCCGACCTCAACGGCCTGCGTCCCCCGCTTTTGGAGGGGGCCTGGCAGCGGGTGGACCTCGTCGGCCTGGAGTGGACGCCCGACCCCAAGCTCGGCTTCGAACGCCGGGTAGACGGGTGGGCGCCGCGCACCCTCGGCAACGAGGAGCGCGCGGGCCTGGAGCTCGCCGACCCCCACCTCGGCTTCTCCACCTACACCTTCGGGGCCACGCCGCTGCAAGGCGAGGTGACGGGCCATGCGGAAATCCCGGCCAGCACCTCGATGGGCGTGGCGGGGGTGTTCATCGCGATCGTGGCGGGGATCTTCGTGGCGCGGAAGGTGCTCAAGCGGCAGCTGCGCCGGGAGGAGGCGGATGCCTACATGGCGCGGGAGTTTGGGGACGGGGCGGGCGGGGAGCGGAAGTGAGCGGGGCGTGCCGGCGCCCGGGGCGCCGTCGGCCTCCCTTCGCGCTCCGGCCTCCGGCCGTCGGTCTCGGCCCCGCGCGGGCCGAGACCGGGCGCGGCGTCGACGAGGTGGCGATCACGGAGGGCGTCGGGCCGCGCCCGCGGCTGCGGTCCGCCTCACGCGGGGGGGCGGCGCGGTTGAGGCTCAGGGCGATCGCGATCGTCGTAGGCTTGCTTTTTCGGTGTTGGCTCCTCCGCTGGGCGGTGAAGCCGTTCGCGTCTGGATGCCACCACCGATCTACGCGCGCGTGGTCGATCGAGGCGCAGGTGCAGTTCGCAGCCCGCTGGATCGGCTGTTCGTGAAGCAGCCCAGCGGGCCGGACTATACAGGTCTGTCTAATCCGGGAACCGCGCCGGAAAGCGGGCGATTGAGGCTGATCGGGTCCGGGTCATGCAGCCTGGTGGGGGGGGCGCTATGCCGCGCTGGGCGGATTAGGCTGAACTGTCTAATAGGAAGTTCGGCGGGGAAGGGGTGGTTGGAGAGGTGGCGAAGCGGGGCCTCGTGAGCGGCGCGATGTCCCTCACCCGTCTCCTCACAGTTCGCGCGGCGGACACGCCACGTACGCCAGTGCGCATAGATCCTCCCAATCGGCTCGGTCGTCCGCCGCCTCTTGCTCCTCGTCGGACGTAGCTGGTCGACACGCCGGTTCACCGGCGATCTCCAACTCGACCACCGTGACGTGGTTGCTCAGAAGTTTCACCGCCACCTCCGGGGATTCGCAAACACGGCCTCCGACCCACTCCGCCACGGAGAGGAGCACGCCAACGGCTGGTAAGCGGATGTCCTGCGGTGCAGTGCCCTCGCGCACGAAGTCACCTTCCGACGTGCGCACTCGGAAGGGCCCATTCGCGCCGGCAACGCGCACGCGGAGGGTCGCGTCGTATCGGAGAACACTGGTCACGTCACACCAGTACTCCTCGGCCGGCGCGTCCCAGCCCCACTCCAACTCGGCCTCGACCACGCCGTGGACGACGAGGGTGCCCGAGCCCGACGGCGCGAACACGAACGCGTTCATCGCCCCGTCCCGGATCGTCGCGGCGGTGTCCTTCGGCTGGTATCCCTCCGGAGCGTCTCTCACGTAGATGGCGCCGGCGCCCGCGATGTCCCCATCCAGCGAGCACAACAGGAGCCTGCGCCAGGTTGTCCATGGTGCGACTGGTGGAGCATCGGCGGGGTCCTCCGGCCGACTTCCCAACTCCCCGGCGGGCGCGCTCCGCTCCCGATGCCTGTTCGTCGACGCCCAGGGCACGGACCTGTGGTTCGTCGCTCCCACCCTCGTCGCGGCTCCGCTTGCGGAATGTCGACTGACCCCGACGACACCCACGCCGGCAATGACAAGAACTAGGCATAGCATCAGCCACGCTACAGCCCCACGCCATCGGCGCTTACCTTCCATCGCCAAGCTCCGGCTCACCCGTCCAAGCGACTCTGCTCATAAGAACAGCATACCTGTTGCTGCGGTGAGCGGCGCACCGTTGCGCCATGTCGCTCGAGGTTGTCGAGCCGCCCGACGTCGCGTCGCCGCGCCCGTAGGTGCTCTTGTCGCACCCTGACCCGGTCGTGCTGACACGAAACCCCGTTATGAAGAGCTCTTCATAACGGGGTTTATGGCGCGTCCTTCGTTATGAGGAGCGGCCGGGAGGCAACGTCGGACACACCGGCGCTGTCGTCATCGGCTGCTCCCCATAATCACTTGCGCCGCAACGATGCGAGGAGCTTGTCCGGCGGCGAGAAGGTTCCCGATCGCAGGCTCGGGGGGACCATCGCCTCCAGGGTCTCCAACTTCTCCACCGGGTCCTGCGTGAGGTAGACCTCCGTGGTCTGCGTGCTCGCGTGGCCGAGCCAGAGCGCCACCTTTCGGACGTCGCGGGTGGCCCGGAGGGTGGTCATGGCGCAGGTATGGCGCAGAACGTGGGGTGAAACCCGCTTGTCTCCGAGCGTCCGGCAGCTCCGTGACGCGGATGTGACGTGCTTGCCGAGGATGTACTGCGCTCCGGATCGGGTGAGCGCCTGGCTACGCGCGTTGACGAACAGTTCCGGCGCCGTCGCATCACCCCGTACGGCGAGCCATGCGCGAACGCCATCGCCGACTGCCTTCCAGAGCGTGAGAACGCGTTCTTTTCTGCCCTTGCCCCTGACACGGAGATCCATGTAGCGGTCGCGGAACGTGACGTCGTCAAGCCGGAGCCCGACGAGCTCGGAGACGCGAAGGCCGCCGGTGATGGCGACATGCAGGAGTGCCCGGTCCCGGATTCCGTATCGGGCCGTCGGTTCGGGCGCGTCGAGGAGGGCCTGCACCTCTGTCGGAATGAGATGTGCAACCGGCTGGACGTCGAAGCGCTGCGTCGGGATGGCCAGCACGCGGCGGATCTGATCGAGGGCGACGGGCTCGCGGTACTCCATGAAGCGCATGAACGATTTGATCGCCGCGAGCCTGGCGTTCCGCGTGCGTGGGCTGCACCCGCGCTCGCTCTGCAGATGGTTGAGGAACTCCATCACCAGAGGCGCGTCGAACTGCTCGAAGCTGACGTCGGACGGGGCGGTCTTCAGGCGCCCGGCGGCGAAGGTGAAGAGGAGTTGGAAGGCGGTGGCGTAGGCGTCACACGTGTGGCGGCTTACCCCACGCTCGATCGGGAGGCGCTGGCGCAGCCAGGCCGTGATGTGCGGAGCGATCGGCATCATCGTCCACCTCCCGTGTCGAGCGCGGCGCAGGCGTCGGCGATGTCCGTCATGAGTTGGGGCGTCGAGTGGAGGTACCAAAAGGTGTCCCGAACCTTGCTGTGTCCGAGGTAGGTGGTCAACGCCAAGGTATGGCGGTTGATCGCCACCCGGCCTTCCGGGCAGGCTTCCAATGCGCGCACCGCGAAGGTGTGGCGAAGGTCGTGTATGTGAGGCCCTCTGGACGGGGACGCCCGGGAACCCGCTGGCGGTCGCAGGCCGAGGTCGCTGGCGAGCTGCAGAAAGACATTATCCACTGTACAGCGGCTGAGTTCACGTCGGCGGAGCGACACGAACAGCGGCTCATCCGGACCGGCGAGTGGTCGCCACCGTGCCCGATACCCGTCAAGCGCCCGCCGGGTGCTCGCATGCAGGGGCAGCAGGCGCGATTTGCGAAACTTCGTTTCCCGGACCACGAGCCCATCTTCGTCGTCATCGCTGATGCGCAGTCGTAGTGCCTCGCCGACACGCATCCCGGTAACGGCCAGCAGGGCCAAGAGAGTCCGATAGGTTGCTGGACGAGACGACCCGAGCGGGCCAAGGCGCCCGGCCGCGTCGAGGATCGCGAGGACCTGCTCGTCCGTGTAGATGTGGGGCGGCTTCGGAATCCAATGGTACGGGTAGACTTGGCGAGATGGCAGTTCGTGTGCCGGATCCTCGGCGCGGAGGTGTTCGGCGAACCGCACTACGTCGCGCAACCGAATGTGTCGCGCGTGGGGAGAGCGGCCCTGACCGGCCCATGTGACCGCCGTCTCCGCGCGGACGTGGCTGTCGCCATGATCTCCCGCGAACTTGGCGAACCGGCCCAAGCGCCAAGCGATGGTGTCCATCTTGAAGCCCGCTGCCCGGCGCAGCGCAACGTACGACTCGACGAGCGGCATCACGGCGCCACCTCCAGCGGCCAGGACCGTGCGACCATGCCGAGCAGTGCGATGTCAACCTTCGCGTAGATGGTCGTCGTCTCGACGCTGGCGTGACGCAGCACCGCAGCGATGCCGCCGAGCGACATTCCGTCCGCGAGCAGGTTGGTGGCGAGGCTGTGGCGCAGGATGTGCGACCCCACCCGTTTCGGCCCAACCCCGGCGCGCTCGGCGGCACGGGCCACGACGGCCCCGATCACCGGTCTGCTGACGCTGCGGTGCGGAGCGAGAAGACCGACGAATACGTGATCGTCGGCCACCTGGGCACGCCCGTGAGCCAGATACCCAAGCAGCGCATCACCCACGTCCTGTGGGAGCGGAAGGGCCGCGCGTCGGCGGCTCTTGCCGCACACCCACAGCCGGCCCCCCGCCCAGTCGATGTCGCCGAGGTGCAACCCGGCGACATCGCCCGCGCGGAGACCCAAGCGGGCGACGAGCAACACGATCGCTCGGTCGCGGCAACCGTCCGTCGCGGCCGGGTCGCACGCTGCCACGATCCGTTCGACGTCTTCACGATCGAGCCCGCGCGGTAGCGTGGTTTTCTTCCAGTGCGCCACCGTCGGTACGGCGGCGATGATGGCCGGCAGGCACGCGCCCGTGGTGGCCAGGTGGCGCAGGAACATCCGGACGGCACTCATGATTACCGTCGTGTGCGACCGACTGTAGTGCGAAGCCTGTTCAAGGATGAAGGCCCGGATACTCGAAGCGGTGTAGGAGGAAGGCTGGTCGCCAACAGATCCAAGGAAGCGAACGAGGATCGGGCGATAGCAGCTCACCACGGTGTTGGTGGTCAGGCCACGGTGCCGAATCATCCACGACTCGAAGGCTGCCACGTTCGGTGGCACGGCGGCGGCCAGCGTCGATGAAGTGCGCACGACACCGTTAGCCCTGAGCCACGCCAGGAAAAGGTGCGTGCCGCGCCTGAGGTCGGCCAGACCTCCCCTGTAGAGGCCCGGCGCGGGCGTCGATGAACGAAGGTCCGCCGCGAGGGCATCGATCGCTCCCTCGTCAAGGTCTGGGAGCACGCGTCCGGAGTCTTCCAGCCAGCGACTCAGGTGGCCGATGGCCCGCAGGTGGGATTGACCTGTGCGCCGACGGTAGCCCTTATTCCCCATGAAAGAGGCGAAGTCGTCAATGAAGGGCCCCACCGGGCCGGACCGGAGCCGTGTCAAGGTGTTCGCGTTGTTCAAATACTGGTCGATCAAGATGTCCTCCGTGGCGCCGGGGGTTCGGCCGGCGCCACGGAGCACCGTTATGCGGAGCTGAAGGCGAGCGAGCACATCCCTTCCCACACGACGATCTGCCTCGTCGGCGCACCGAGCTCCTCATAACGAAGGACTCGCCATAAACCCCGGACACTCCCGTCCGGCCTGAAGGGCGGGGTGGAGCATCAAGTCGAGCCGGGGGTCGTGATGCGGCGGTGCACGGATCGGCAGCGGGCCAAGGCCGCGGCACTCGCGGAGCGGTTGGGCGTGGTAGCCGTGGCGCGGGAGCTGGGGATACCGCAGTCCAACGCGTTGAAGTGGTGGCCGGTCTCGCGGGGATCGACCGCGGGGCTGGTTGGCAACGCCGACGTCGCCACGCCCTCCGCCGCGACCGCGCCTGCTCCGTCGCCACCTTCGAGCACCAGGTGACGGAACTGGGGGGCAGCCTTGTACGAGTTCCGCCCGGGCGCCGACCTCTCGCACGTGCACCCCTTGACGCCAGCGATCCCGAGTCGTACGCCCTCCGTCCCCCTCGAATCACCCGATGCCAATGTCCGCCG
>CAYHCW010000175.1:0-6351 GCA_964355025.1 uncultured Gemmatimonas sp.
GGGAGCGAGATCATCGCCGGCGGCAGCATCATCATGCCCATGCTCATCAGCACCGAGGCGACGACGATGTCGATGACGATGAACGGCAGGAAGAGCGCGAAGCCGATCTGGAATGCAGTGCGCAACTCGCTGGTGACAAAGGCCGACACGAGGACGACCAGCGGGACATCCTGCGGTGCGCCGGCGGTGGCGTTGCCGATGCCGGCGAAGGTGCTGAGGTCCGACGGACGCACCTGGCGCAGCATGAACGTCCGGAACGGCTTCACGCCCTCGCTGAGCATCTGCGCCTGCTCCATGCGACCGTCCAGCCAGGGCTGCAGCGCCGTGCGGTTCACGGCGCTGAGCGTCGGCGCCATCACGAAGCCCGTGATGAGCAGGGCCAGGGCGGAGATGAGCTGGGCGGGTGGCGCGCTTTGGGTCCCGATGGCCTGCCGCAGGAAGTGCAGGACGACGAGAACGCGGGTGAAGCCCGTCATCATGAGCACGAGCGTGGGGAGCAGGGTCAACAGCCCCATCATCACCACGACGCCGACGGTGCCGGAGAGGCGCAGGCCGTCACCACCGGCGACCTTGAGGTCGATGGTCGGCGCGGCCCGGCTGATCATCTGGTCGGTGCGGTCGGCGGCGGTGCCCGGGCCGGTGCCGCTCACGGCGATTGCGAGAGCGGCCGTCTTGCCGAGCGCAGGGCTTTGATCGGCCGCGGCTTTCGCCGATGTGCTCGTCTTGCCGGTTGGGGTGCCGGTCACCATGTCGGTGGCCTGCTTGATGGCCTGCTTCAGCTGCGCCTGGGACGGCGCGCCCACGGCCGCCTGCGCGCTCACAGCACCGGGGAGCAGCACGGCGGCGGCGAGGGCAAGCGTCGTGGAACTGCGGAGCGCGGTGCGCAGCAGGTTGCGAAAGTCTGCTGGCAGCGCGCTGGCGACGGCGTGTGCAACGACCGGCGTTGCCGTGAGCTGTGCGGGACGCACCGGCGTGTTGCGGAGCGCGGCGGGCGTCATCACGCTCGTCGTGGCGGTCGCCATGGCCGGGGCCTCGAGTTCGACGAGCGCGCGAACGCCACCGTCGCCCATCGAAACCGCCACCAGGCGCTCTCCAATGCGCACGATCGCGATGCCCTGCTTGGGCGACAGCGAGAGACGCTGCACGACCTCGAGCGACACCTTGGCGTGCCCCGCGCCGGCCGTCGGCACGAAGCGCCGCAGCACTCGCAGCGACAGCACGAGGAGCCCGAGCACCAGCGCGAGCACCGCGAGCACGCCGAGCACCGACGTGCCCATTACGCGGCCGCCTCGCCCGGAAGCGTCGAGACGAGCCGCGTGATGCGGATGCCGAAGTGCTCACCGATCACCACCACTTCGCCCTCGGCGAATCGGCGTTCGCCGACGTAGACGTCGATGGGCTCGCCCGCCAGGCGTTCGAGTTGCACCACCGAGCCGCGGCCGAGGCGCAGGATTTCCTGCACCGACATCTTGGTGCGGCCGAGTTCGATGGTCACCGGGATCGTCAGGTCGAGCAGCATCGAGAGCGGGACTTCGCCCTGCGACGAACCGGTCGGGGCGAGTTCCGCGAACTCCGGAGACGAAACGTCAGGGGTCATGGGCGCGTCGGACATGGACAGAGAGGCAGAGGGAAACGGCAGGGTCTACGAATGGTGATTGGGCGGCAACACCCGGCCGCCGGGGACGTCGAGCACGCGCACCGCCAGCTTGTTGCCCACGCGACCGGCCGCCGCGTGCAGGCGCTGCTGCCCGCCGATGATCACGTCGAGCTGCGTGTCGACGGGAATACCGGTGGTGAGCACCGCACCGACAGGGAGGCCGAGCAGGTGGCGCAGCGGCACCTCGAAGGGCGGGAGCCGCACGGCGAGCTCCACCTGCGAATGTCGGAGCGACTGCTCGGCGAGCTCGCGGGTGCTCTGGCGTTCCTGCTCGGAGCCGGTCATCGCCTTCACGCGCTGGTGCTCGCCCGATGAGAAGAACTTGTCGAGCACGGAGAAGGGCAGGCAGATGAGCACGAGAGACGACGTGTCGCCGGCGTTGACCTCGATGCTCGCCACGAGCACGGGATCATCGCGGCTGGCCGCCTGCACCATCTCCGGAATCGACTCGAAGCTCGTAAGCTCGAAGTCGATCTCCACGTGGTCCTGCCAGATGTCCGTCAGCAGCCCGGTGGTGCGCTCGATCATCAGGCGCACCACGAGGCGCTCCACCGGGGACATGGCGCGGGTTGGTACCACCGAGCTGCCCGAGCCGCCGAAGAACCGGTCGACGAGGAAGTAGGCAAACTCGTGGCCGACGTCGATGACGCCTTTCTGGCCGCCGGTGTTCAGGACCTCGAAGCCGAACGACGCGCACGGCGTGGGCAGCGACAGCGTGAATTCGCCAAAGCTGAACTGCTCGACGCTCTGGAGCCGCAGCTCGATCTGGCCCCGGATGCGGCTCAGCAGCCACGCTTCGAGTGACTTCACCAAGCGCTCGTACATTGCCTCGAGCGCACGCAGCCGCTCCTTGCTGACCCGGTGCGGACGACGGAAATCGTACAGCTGGTAGTCGACCTCGCCGGACCGCGGCGTCGCATGCTGGGCCGCAGGGGCCGCGCCACCAAGCAGCAGGTCGATCTCGTTCTGGCTGAGCGTTTCGGAGGCCATGGCGTGGTTACTGGATCACGAACTGGGGGAAGTAGAGTCCCTTCACGGAGCCGGGCTTCACGATGGCGTCGAGCGCCACGCGCAGTTCGTTCTTCAGTTGCTCGCGTCGTGTGATGTCGGAGAGTTCATCGGCCGGCTTGCTGCCGAGCACGCGCAGCAGCGCGTCACGCACTTCGGCGTCACGTGACTTCAGGTCCGCCTCAACGGCGGCGTCCTTCAGCCGAAGCGCGATGGACACCAGAAGGAAACGCTCACCGCTGGAGTTGGCGGGGTTCAGCACCATGTTGTCGAGCAGGAAGACGATGCCGGCTTCGCCCGATGCGCCCTCGCCCTCGGCGTCCGTCTTGGTGACTTCCTCGGCGGCCGTAGCGCTGTCGGCGTGCGTGCCGCCGACGACCTTCTTGGCGAGCGCCGGGCCCGCCATGAAGAACCCGGAGCCGCCGCCGGCAATGAGGCCGCCGGCAATCACCAGGAGAATCGGGAGCACCTTCCGGCCGCTGTTCACCGGTGCCGGGGCAACTTCACCTTCGGGCGTCTGTTCTGTTTCGGCCATGGCTCTGATGGAGGAGAGAGTGGTCGGTTTCTCCCTCCGCTTATCGCACAGACCGTACCAGAGCGAAACGAAACGCAGGCGACCCCGGTAACTGGTTGTGCTGTTGAGAGTTAGATCGCGTACGCGCGAGAGCGTGGGAACGCGCCGGAAACCCGGCCTGGCCTTCGAATATTGAAAGCGGGAAATTCGTGCCGGGGGACCGGGTTTTCCGCCCCGGCAACGCGAACGGACGGGCCGGCGCCTTGCCGACCCGTCCGCGGGAACCCCGACGACTACGGCGTTGCCGCCGCTTCCGCTCCGCTTACCGCTTGAGGTTCACCAGTTCCTGCAGCAGGTCGTCGCTGGTCGTGATCACGCGCCCGTTGGCCTGGAAGCCGCGTTGCGCAATGATCATCGAGGTGAACTCCTGCGCCAGGTCGACATTCGACATTTCGAGCGCGCCGGACGTCAGCGTCGACTGGCTTCCTTCGAGGGCGTAGCCGAGCACGGCACCGCCCGAGTTGCCCGACTCCTGGTACATGTTGTCGCCGATGCGCAGCAGGCCCGCCGGGTTGTTGTAGTCGGCGAGTACGATCTGCCCAAGCGGCACATTGACGCCGTTGGTGAACGACCCGGTGATCACGCCCGTGCGGTCGATCGAAAAGTTCTGCAGCGTGCCCGACGTGTAGCCATTCTGGTCGCGCAGCACGGCCGTGGAGGTGGACGAGAACTGCGACATGCCGTTGATGCCGGTGCCGAAGTCGAGGTTGATCGAGATGGGGTTGGCGCCCGGCGGATCAAACGAAATCGTACTCGAGGGCATGGCCGCGGGATCAAGCGTTCCATCGGCGAGGAAGCTCATCACGCCGTTGCCGATGATGCTGGCGGCGGGGACGCCAGCGGCCACGAGGCCGGTTGGGTCGACTTCCCAGTTCCACGTGTTCGGGCCGGTCTTGTACATGAACACCTTCACGTCATTCTTGGTGCCGAGCGAGTCGTACGTGGTTATGGACGTCTCGGTCCACGCGCCATCATTGATGGCCAGCGCGCGAGTGTCCGCATTGAACCCTGCCAGCAGCGGACCGGCTCCGTCGGGGTCCGTGATGTCGAAATCCTGCGCAGCGGCGTTCACGTTGCCGGCGAGCTTGACGCTGGTCGTTGCCGTCGCCGAGGTTTTCTGCCCGAACGGCAGCACGATGTCGGTGACGCCGTCCTGAAAGACGCCGTTCACCGCCACGCGGCCCTGCACCACGTAACCGTTCGTGGGCGACACAAGCTTGCCGTTGGCATCCACCTGGAAGTTGCCCGAGCGCGTGTAGAAGCTCTGGCCGCCCTTGCGCACGACGAAGAACGAGTCGCCCTGGATGGCCACGTCGGTATTGAGGCCCGTCGTTTCGAGGTTGCCCTGCGAGAAGATGGTGTCGACTGACCCGATCTGCATGCCAAGGCCGACCTGGATGGGGTTGATGCCGCCCTGATCGCCAGGCGGCCGGCTGCCGCCCTGCAACATCTGGGCGAATCCTTCCTTGAACGTCACCCGGCCCGACTTGAACGCGACCGTGTTCACGTTCGAGATGTTGTTGCCGATGACGTCCATCCGCACCTGGTGATTGCGGAGGCCGGACACGCCGGCGAAGAGTGAGCGAAGCATCGTCGACTCCTTACTGGTTTAGTTGCTGGCGACGCCGATCACGTAGCCGATCGGCACCGCGCGGGTTCCTGAGGTGAGTACCGCACCATTCGTGCCAAACCGCAGGCCGTCGATCTTGAACTGCTGGATCGGATTGAGGCCCGTGGCGTTTCCCTCCGCATCAATCACGTCGACCTTTATGGTATAGCTGCCGTCGGGCACGTTCTTGAGTCCCTGCGTCAGGTCGAGCGTCTGGCGCCCGCCGCCGAGCTCGCCGTAGTCGACCATGCCGATTTCACGGCCGGTGCCGTCAAGAATGCGCGCGCGAAGGTGGCCGCCGCCGTTCGGCAGGTCAGCCTGAACGGCACCGGCGGCGTGCTTCGACACGGTGAGTTCGTCCGAGACGGCCGTCACCGTCCGGCCGATCATGCCGAGCGCCGCATTGCGGTCCATCGCCTCGAGCAGCGATGCGTTGCCGCCGACCTGCGCGTCCAGCTTGTTGCCGATGTTCATCAACTGTTCCACCGACGAGAACTGCGCGAGCTGGGCGGCCATCTGCGTGCCATCCATCGGGTTCATCGGATCCTGGTGCGTCATCTGCGCGATGAGGAGCTTCACGAACTGGTCCTTGCCCATCGCGCCGCCGGGGCCAAGCGCGCTGGACATGGCGGACGATGTGGTCTGCGTGCTGGTGGACGATCCGACGGCGCTGGTCATTGCGGGTCTTCCTCGCGGTCCCGGCGGGAACGCTGGCGATGGGAATCCTGCTGCGATTGCGATGAGCTGCCCCGCGGGTCACGGGAGTCATCACGCTCGCGGCGTGAGGGGTTTGATGCTTCGGTGTTCAGCACACCGGCCATCGAACGGGTGGATGCGGCGCTGCCACCCAGTGCCGACCGCAGTGCGTCCGTGCCCGGGCGCTCCGCGGCGACCGCGCGGACCCGCACGGAATCGGCCTCGAGCCCGTGCGCTTCGAGCGCGCGGGTGAGTTCGCCGGTGCGGGCCGAGAGCTCGGCGGCCGACTGCTGGTCGCGCACTTCAATGCTGGACGCCACGCTGGTGCCGCGCACGTCCACGCGCACGCGATCCGTGCCGCCATTTCCGTCGTCCATGGTGAGCACCATCGACGACACGGGCTGCGCGGCGGCCTGCGCGGCGAGCGTGTCGATGCGTTCGACGCGCGATGCTTGGTCGGGCGCGGCGATGGCATCCACCACGCCCGCGCGAACCGTCGCATGCGTCGGGGCGGCAAACGGCATTGCCACCACGTCGCTGCGGTCCACGCCGAGGGTCGTCGTGCGAGGCGTGGCGTGCGCATCCGGGTCGTGCGCGCGATCGCGCGTCGTCGACTTGCTTGCGGCGTCACCGCCCTGTACGGCGACCGACGGCATCTCGACGCCGGTGGCTCCCTGCGTGGCTGAGGCAACGACCGCGGCGGCCTTGGCTTCACCGCCCTTCGGCGCACCAGCCGGGGCTGGCGCCGATTGCGGCGTCGGCTTCGGCGTCGTCGCAGGTGCCATCGCAGGTGCCATCGCAGGTGCC
>CAYHCW010000176.1:0-6350 GCA_964355025.1 uncultured Gemmatimonas sp.
CTGCGCTTCGTCATTTCCGTCGCCAAGAAGTACCAGAACCGCGGGCTCCCGCTGATCGACCTGATCGGCGAAGGCAACGTGGGCCTGCTCACGGCCGCCCGGAAGTTCGACCCCGACCAGGGGGTCAAGTTCATTTCGTACGCGGTGTGGTGGATTCGCCAGGCCATCCTGTCGTCTCTGGCCCGCCAGGGGCGCACGGTGCGCGTGCCGCTCAACCGCACGGCCGACCTGTCGCGCATCATCAAGGCGTCGGAGATCCTGCGCCAGAAGCTGCGCCGCGAGCCGACGCCCGAGGAAGTGGCCAAGGTGACCGGCCTGTCGGTGGACGTCGTGTCGTCGCTCGCCGCGCTCAACAGCGGCGAAGTGCGCCTCGACGCCCCGATGGATCCCGACGGCGACCGCTCGCTGATCGAACGGTTCGTGGCCGACGAAATGCCCGACACCGAGGAGGAGGCGATGAACCGCTTCCTCACCGACGAGATCGAGCGCTCGCTGGGCACGCTGCCGCCGCGTGACGCCAAGGTGCTGCGGCTGTACTTCGGGCTCGAGGGCGGCCGCGAGCACACACTCGAGGAGATCGGCTCGATGCTCGGCGTCACGCGCGAACGCGTGCGCCAGTTGCGCGACCGCGCGCTCAAGCGGCTGCGCGAGGGCGATGTGGGGCGGGCGTTGCAGTCGTTCTCGTCATAGAGAGTACGACAGAGTACGACAGAAAACGACAGAGTACGACAGACGACAGAGTACGACAGAGTACGACAGAAAACGACAGAGTACGACAGACGACAGAGGGCCCGGCGACATCCTGTCCGCCGGGCCCTCTGTCTCACTCTGTCGTTTTCTGTCGTACTCTGTCGTACTCTGACCTACTCATTCGCATTGCAGCCCACCGGCTTGGTGGGGCGTGCATCGCACTCCGCCTGCGGAATCGGCATGACCCGGGCCACGAACTGGCCGGCCCGGTCGAGCGGCAGCTGGGCCAGGCGCCCCCAGCGGCGCATGTCGACCCAGCGCAGGCCCTCGTACAGCGTCGACATCCGCTTTTCGTAGACCAGCGCGTCGAGGTTGGCCGTGGCGATGGCGGCGAGCTTGCCCGACACCGCGCGGATGTTGTTGATGTCGGCCAGCGCCGCGGCCGCGTTGCCCGTGGCGATGTTCGCTTCGGCGCGCAGGAGGATGAGCTCCTCGTTGCGGATGATCGGCGCCGGGGAACTCGGCGTCGGGTACATCAGGAAGCGGTGCGTCGCCGAGATGTTGTTCGGGTGCGACACGGCCACCGCGAGCGCCACCACCTTGCGCACCACGCGGTCATCGAGCGTCACGCCATCGGCCTGCTTCTGCGCGTCGGCGGCGATGCTGGCATGGGCATACCGATAGCCCTGCTGGGCAAAGCTGATCGCGTTCAGTCCGTCGCCGGTGGCCGACGAATAGATGTGCGCCGGGCCGACATCGAGCGCCGCCATCGAGGCGGCACTGCCCACGGCCGAGGCGAACGACTCGCCGACGGCGGTGAGGGCATTCGTGTAGCACGTGGCGCCGCAGCCCGTGGAGCCGCGGATCACCTCGATGCGCGCCTTGAGGGCGCGGTTGTACCTCAGGAACGTCGCCGGCGTGTCGAAGCCCGCGAAGCCCGAGTGCAGCAGGAACGGAAAGCTCGTGCCCGCTGCCACGAGCGAGGTCTTGCCTTCATCGAGAAAACCGGTGATCGCCTTGTACAGCGAGTCGCGGCTCACGAACGGCGCCGGCACCGCCGGGTTGGCCGCAATCTCCACCGGGCCGCCCAGCGAGTCGCGGCTCAGCGCGATGACCATGAGGTCGTACGCCCGCATGGTCTTGGCAAAGCCGATGACGCCGTTCTTCTTGTCGGTCGCCAGCGTCGACGCGTTGGCGGCGGCGATGAGGTTGACCGCGTTCTTCATGTTCTGGTACGGTCCCGTCCAGCTGCCGGACGCGAAGCCGGCGCGCTCGAGGCGCTGCGGGTTGAGGACGCCGACCAGGTAGTGCGAGACCGTGCGCGCATCGGTGGGGAAGTAGTTGTACCCTTCCCGGCCAAAGACCGCAAAATCACCCACCCACCCGGCGTACCCGCCGCGCTGGCCGGCCTGGATGCCCGTCACGAGCAGTTGAATGCCGTTGGGGTCGGAGGCCACGCCATCGACGGTCGGCGAGTTGTAATTCGGAATCGCGAGGCGGTCGGAATCGCACGCCGCCGCCACGACGACGAGCGCTGCCGGGAGCGCCCACTTCCTGAGACTATGCATCAGAGGTCCTCTCGAAATAGTTGGTCTGCGCGTCATCGCCTAGAACCCGATGTCGAGCGAGAAGAACACGCTGCGGCTCGGCGGGAACGGCGCGAGGTCGACGAAGCGGGCCACCTGGTTGCCGCCGTTGTTGACTTCGGGATCGAACCCGTTGTAGGCCGAGATGATGAACAGGTTGCGGCCGGAGACGCTGGCGCGCGCCGTCTTGGCGCCCGGGATCATCGAGACCCAGTGCGACGAGAGGTCGTAGCCGACGTTGATCTCGCGAACCTTGGTGTAGGAGCCGTCGTTGATGTACACGAGGGTGTTGGTGCCGCCGGCCCACTTGTTGTACCGGTACGCGCCCAGCGGGCCGCTGCCATCCGGCGCCTCGTCATCATAGTCCCACGTGTTGTAGCCTTCGTCGAAGATGTTGTTCGTCATGTTCGAGAGGCTGCCGCCGCGGCGATAGTCCACCATGGCGCTGAGGCTCAGCCGCTTCCACGACCATTCGTTGGAGAAGGTCAGGAGGTACGTCGGGTTGGCGTCGGCGATGGCCTTGCCGGCCGTCGTCGTGCCGTCGGCGTTCTTGTAGTTGCCGAAGATCTGCGAGGCCGGATACCCCGGCTCGAAGCGCAGGCGGCCGTACGAGTTGCCGAAGCCGCCGGCAGCGCCGATGGTGAACGGCAGCACGCCCGCCGGGAACTTGGTGATGCGCGCGGAGTTCTGGGTCCAGTTGACGCGGCTCAACCAGTTCAGGTTGCCGCGCTGGAGCACCGAGAACGTGGTGCCGACTTCCCAGCCCTTCGACTCCATCTCGCCGCCGTTCACGACGGTCTGCGTGATGCCCGTCGAGGCGGCCAGCACCGGACGGACCAGCAGGTTGGTGATGTTGCGCTTGAAGTACGTCACTTCCACGCGCATGCGCTCCTTCAGGAACGAGACGTCGACGCCGTACTCGTTTTCGGCCAGGCGCTCGGGTTCGATGTTCGTGTTGCCCACCGAACCGGGGACGCCGAAGCCGGCAAGTCCGCCAATGAGGCCGTACGACGCGATGGTGAGGTCGCGATCGCCGTAGTTGGCCTGGTTGCCCGACTGGCCGTAGTTGGCGCGGAGCTTGATTTCATCGGTGTACGGGATGTACTTCGGCTCCGTCCAGCGATACGACGCGGCGTACCGCGGGAAGGTGAAGACCTTCTCCCGGTCGCCGTTGACGCTGGAGCGCTCGCCGCGCACGGCGGCCGAGATGTACAGCTTCTCGTTGAGCAGCTGCGCTTCTTCCTGCAGGTAGTACGCCTGGTTGTTGACGGCGGACTGGCCGTGCGTCACCGTGGTGTTGGCCGCACCCGCGGCGTTCACCTGCTGCGGCCCCAGCCCGCGACCGACGATGTTGAAGTCGTTGGCGCGGCGGCTCTCCACCTGGATGCCGGTCTGGAACGTCGAGCTCCACCCCGAGCCCGTGCGGGCCCACGTGCCGCCGATGGTGGCGTTGCTCAGCAGGCTCGTGCCGTCGCCCTGCACGACCGTGCCCGGGTAGATGCCGCCCTGCGTGGAGCCGAGCTTCTGGAACTGCAGCTCCACCGGCGCGACGATGTAGTTCTCGCTGGAGAACCGGTCGGCGCCGCCCGAGAACGAGAGGTTGACGTTGTTCGTCGCGTCCGAATAGGCGCTGTAGTTCAGGCGCCCATTGATGATCATGCGGTACACGTCCTCGTTGTTCTTGAGGAGGTTGAACGTCTGGAACGGGTTCGACGACGCCGAGGCGCCGTACGGGAACGGATTCTGCGGGAACTTGCCCGAGGCGTCCCGCTTGTTCAGGTCGGCGATGGCCGGCGTGTAGCCGAAGCCGTAGATCGGCGACGAGAACGCGTTGTCGTTGTTCGAGATGCCGCGCTGCGAGAACGAGTGCATCACGTTGCTGCCGACGGTCATCGTCAGCTTGCTGCCAATCGCCTGGTCGAGGTTGGCGCGCACCGACTGGCGGCGGGCCCCGGTGTTGATGGCGATGCCGGCGTCCTGGCGGTCGTGCGCCGACACGAAGTAGCGCGTGTTGTTGGCGCCGCCCGACAGCGAGAGCGTGGTCTCGGTCGACGGATCCGTCCGGCCGTACATCATCTGCTGATAGTCGTAGTACGGGCAGGTCGTCTTGCAATTCGCCGCGGCGAGAGCCGCCATGTCGGCGTTGCCCACGGCTTCCTGGATGGTCGTCGGCGTGAAGTGCCGCGAGCCCTTCTTGCGGATGAGCTGGTACGTGCCGACGCGCTGCGACAGGTTGAACTTGGGCTGGCCCATCGCGCCCTTCTTCGTCGTGATGACGATGACGCCGTTGGTCGCCTGCGAGCCGTAGATGGCCGAGGCGGCCGCGCCCTTGAGGACCTCGATGTTCTCGATGTCCGACGGGTTGATGTCGGCGAGGCGGTTGGTGCCGTTCTCTTCGCCGCTGTTGAGCGACCCGGTGATCACCGAGAGGCGGTTGCCGCGCACGGCATTGGAGATGATGACGCCGTCAATGACGAACAGCGGGTCGATCTTGCCGATGAGCGACGAGGCGCCGCGAATCTGCACCTGGCCACCGCCGCCCGGCGCGCCGTTGTTCATGTTGATCGAGGCGCCCACCACCTTGCCCTGCAGGGCGTTCTCGAACGACACCGACGGAATGCGGGTGAGCTCTTCGGCACTGACCGACGAGATGGCCGTGGCCGCGCTGCGCTTCTCGATGGTCGAGGCCACGCCGGTGACCGTCACGCCCTCGAGCTGCAGCACGTCCTTGTCGAGCGCGAAGTTCGCCGTGCTCGTGCCTGCGGCGACGCGCGTCGAAATGCGCTTGTACCCGATGGCGCGCGCCAGCAGGGTGACGTCACCCGCCGGAACCCGCAGGCGATACTCGCCTCGTTCATTGGTACGCACGCCAATGGCCTGGCCGACGATGGCGACGCTCGCGTCCTGCAACGGCGTCCCTCCCGCGATCGTGACCTTGCCGGATACCTCCCGCGTGCCCTGCGCCAGGGCGGTGTTTCCACCGACGGCGAGAAGCAGCGCGGCAGTTGCCGCGATGAGAATCCTCTTACCCACGAGACCTCCAAGAAAAGTGGTCGAACAACGAACACACTCGACAGCTCAGGTACGGTGCCGCTAGCCAGCATGCGCCCGGCTGAACGGCATCCGCCGTGGCGTGTCATGGGAAACGCCGCGGCGGATCGTGTCACGTGCCCCGGGGGCACGCCTGCTCAGACGCCAAAGAGGCATCCCTGACGAGATGGTGTCAACCCCTTTTTGCGGGATAATCACTACCGCACGAAGGCAGTAGCCCCACAGCCGACTTCGGGATTGGCCGACATACATTGCTGGATGAAACCACCCCAAACCCCCTACTCGGCCAGCCGGACGGGCGTCACATAGTTAACAGGTGAACAAAAAAGGAGCTAGGTGCTAGGTGCTAGGTGCTAGGTGCTAGATAGCAGGCTGGAGTGAGAGCAGTGGCTGCCCCACCTAGCACCTAGCCCCTAGCACCTAGCACCTATCCACCCTCCGCCGCGCACCCTCATATTCCCCTCCACCATTCGCCCTGCCCGGTTGATTTGTGATCTCCCTCGAGAACATCCACAAGGCCTTTGGCCCCAGGAAAGTGCTGCAGGGCTTCTCCCTCGAGGTGCCCGAGGGCGACACGGTCGCGATCATCGGATACTCGGGGACGGGCAAGTCGGTGGCCATCAAGCACATCGTGGGCCTGCTCGAGCCCGACCAGGGCACCGTCTTCGTGGACGGCCTCGAGGTGCCCAAGCTCACCCGCCCGGAGCTCTACCAGCTGCGCGCCAAGATCGGCTACGTCTTCCAGTTTGCCGCCCTCTTCGACTCGATGTCGGTGGGCGACAACGTGGCCATGGGGCTGCGCAAGCAGGGCACGCACACCGACCAGGAGATTGCCGACCGCGTCCATGAGGCGCTGGCACTCGTCGACCTCCCCGACGCTGCCGACACCTTTCCGGTCGAGCTCTCCGGCGGCATGCGCAAGCGCGTCGGCATTGCCCGGGCCATCGCGCTGCGTCCCAAGTACCTGTTGTACGATGAACCGACCACCGGCCTCGACCCGGTGACGAGTGCGGTCATCAACCT
>CAYHCW010000177.1:0-6340 GCA_964355025.1 uncultured Gemmatimonas sp.
GCACCCTGCCGCTGCACCTCGATGCTCGGCTGGAACCACGTCCCCAGCCCCAGGTCATTCACGCGCTGGCGCCACCACCAGACGAGGTCGCTTGCTCGCGTCTTGCCCGGGACGATCGTCTTGCTCGAGTACATGTCGCCGATGAGCTGCCAGACGAGCTGCTGCATCTGGCCGTAAAACGCCTCCTCGTCGGCCACGCGCGAGGCGATGAACTGCAGCGGCAGCTGCTCTGCGGGTTTCATACGAGCCTTCCAGCCGTCGCCAAGTGCTTCGGTCATCCCCAGGTACTCACCCTGCGTCAGCCCGTCGGTGAACGCGAAGACGCGCGAGTAGTCGATGCCGATGACGCGAGGATTCCGTTCATCCACCACCTGCTTGAGCACGCTCCACTGCTCGTCGCCCCACAACTCGGCCTGCGGCCCCCCAACGTCGGCCTCCACGGCCTTGGTGGACCGCCGGGCCTCAAACACGCCGCCCTGCGAGCTGCCGCCAAGGGCCACGCGCTCGATGCACGAGCCGTCGCCCGGGTCGGTGCGTCCCGTGGACGAGCACTTGTCGAACAGCACATAGATGGTGCGGCGCCGCGCGGCAAACGTCGTGGGCGATACGAACGACGAGAACACCGGGTCCTCGTTGTATTCGCGCATCGGCACGATCCACATGTCGATGCCGTTGGCGCGCATCAGCGCCGGGAGCACCGTCTTGAGGCGCGTCTCGAGCCAGCGCTGTTGCCGGTCGGCTTGCTCGCGCAGGGTGCCAAACGGGCGTTGACGGTCGGCCAACCGGCCGGCGGAGCGCTGAGCTCCCGCCGGCAGCGCGACGAGGAGAATGGCGGCAGCGAGCGAAACACGCAGAAATCGCGTCATTATGGACCTGCGAGTGAAGGGTGACTCAGGCCGCCGGCGGTGCCGGCGGCGCCTCGATGATGCGATGAGCATCGGACACCCGCTGCGCCGTGGACGTGCGGTTCTCACGCGCCAGCAGGACGCGGCGCACGATCGTGACGACAACGGCCAGCAGCAGCGTGAAGGGAACGATGACGACCACGCGCCAGCCGAATACCTGCGCGGCCCCCGGCAGCCAGTCGCTGAGGTCGGCGACACCGCTGCCGATCTTCTCAAGACCCACCGTGGTGAGCGCCAGCGACATCATGATCTCGGTGCCGGCTTCGAGCGCGGCAAACACCGGCGCACGCCACCACCAGTGCCGCACCGTGAAGTTGGCCAGGTGCACCGTGAGCATGACGAGCAGCAGCACGGCCCCGATGACGAGCGTCGACCCAACCCAGAGCCAGCTCTCGGGCGAGCCGTGCGAGAGCACGTACGCACGGTACAGCCGCAGCAGGACGCCCGTGAGGAGCGCCATCTCGGGCAGCGAATGCGAGAGTCGCCGGATGGCCGTCGGATCCTCGACGACCTCCCAGGCAATGGTCTTGCGGGGGAAGAAATCAGCCACGGGAGGAACTTACGGCGAGTCCGGCGAAACTACAAAGGAAGCTGTGGGCTGTACGCTGTCCGCTCTACGCCGTCCGCCAACCGCCAACTACCAACCACCTGCCACCAACCGCCGTTATCGCATTCTCTCCGCCAGCCACGCCAGGCTCTCGGCGGCATGCGTCCGCCAGTACAGCCAGTCGTGCTTGCCGGGAAACTCCGTGTAGTCGAGCGTGACGCCGCGCGCCTTCAGCTGGTCGCGAAACGCGCGATTGCCCGCCAGAAAAGGATCGCTCGCTCCACAGTCGGCCTTCAGCGCCGGCAGCACCTCGCCGCGCGCGCGTGCGCGGTCGAGCAGGTGCACGGGGTCGCGCGCAAACCAGGCGGCGCTGTCGCGCCCGAACGACGCCAGCATCGACTGCCCCACCCCGCCGGTCCGAACGCGTCGCCAGGTCGAGTCCACCGAGCCCGCCGGACGATTCACCACGCCGTCGGGCGCCCACTCCAGCGGCCAGACGACACCGGAGTGCGATGCGGCGGCGGAAAAGAGCTGCGGGTACTGCAGGGCGAGCATCATCGCACCAGAACCACCCATGCTCAGCCCGGCGAGCCCGCGGTGCGCGCGGTCGGCACGCGTGCGGTACTTGCCGTCCACGAACTTCACCAGATCGTACGCGATATAGTCGTCGTAGTGCGGCCACGGGACGCAGAACGAATCGGCATCGCCGGCATACGCCGGCAGCGTGCGTCGGCAGGCGGCAACATCGGGCAGGGAATTATAGGTCATCCACCACGAGTCGTCGCCGTCGGGCATCACGAGAATCATCTCGCGCATTCCGCCGGCGACGAGCGAGTCCATGGTGGCATCCAGTCGCCCGGCCTTCACCCAGTTGGTCTCGTTGCCGCTGAGCCCGTGCAGGTAGTACGCCACGGGATACCGCGTACGCGACCCCTCGTACGACGGCGGCAGGTAGACCAGCGCCTTCTTGAACGTGCCAAGCGCGTACGACCAGAGGGAGTCGGTGACCACGCGGCCAGCGCGCGCGGGCTGGGCGGCGGCCGGCGCGGCCGCGCTGGCGAGGAGCGCGATGCCGCACAACACGGCGGGCAGCGCCCCGGCTGTCACCCCGTCAACGAGACGCCGCTTGCGCCACTCCACACGATTCACTGTGCCGCCGCGATGCACTCGATCTCGACCCGCGCGTTCAGCGCCAGCCCGTTGGCCCCGAGCGCCGAGCGCGCCGGATAGTTGGGCGCCTTGAAGTACGTGCGATAGATGCCGTTCATGGCGTCCCACTCCTTCATGTCGGCCATGAACACCGTGCATTTCACCACGCGGTCCATGGACGACCCTACCGCCTCAAGCGTGCGCTTGACGTTCTCGAGGGTCTGGCGCGTTTCGGCCTCGATGCCGCCCGGCACCACGCCGCCGGCGGCCGACGCGTCCGTGCCGATCTGACCGGCAAGGTAGATCAGGTTGCCCACACGCACGGCCGGCGAAAACGGTCGCGTGGGCGCGCCGAACGGATGCAGGAAAGCCACGTCACCGGCCGGTGCCGGCTCCGGCACCGGCTTGCGAACGACGCTGACACGGCAGCCGACGGAGGAGACGGCGGCGAGGACGAGCACGACACGGAGCAGGCGCATGAATTGGGCGGAAGAGGGTTCCCCATAGACTGCGCGCCAGTCGCGCCTCGGCGCAACCGGCGCGTGGCGCCGCGCGGGAAACGGCTGACTCAGCGCGTCGCGGTGAGCTTCACCACCTTGCCCGTGATGATGACGTAATCGTCATCGGTGATCGCCGACGTCGGGTCGACGATGACCTGCACCGGGTATCCCAGCGTGGCGTCGTACAGCACGTCGAACTTGCTCGGGGCGGCCGCGTAGACGCTTCGCATCAGCGTGAACAGCTGCGGAACAGTGTAGTACAGGCTCCGCGCCCCCACCGGCACGAGGTCGCCCGTGGCGACGTACACGGCATCGGTAATCACGCCATTGCGTACCGTCAGCCGCGCAGTGGCCCCAGCCCCGGCAAAGCGGCGCACTTCCTGTTCCATGGTGTAGTTGGTGACTCCGGCGTCACTCCACACCTTTTCCTGCCGGTCGAAGCCGGGACGCGGGTCAACCACCGTTTCCGTGGGCGCCGACTTGGTGCACGCCAGAGAGATCAGTGCGGCAAGAACGACGCTGCGCGAGGGGGCCATGAATAGACGGTTTGCGGTAGACGACAGTCGACAGAGAACGTACAGCTTACAGCGTAGAGCGTACAGCTTACAGGTTCTTTTAAGGACTCGGCTGCAGAATCAGCACGTGCCTCGTCGCCTGCTCCACCGCTTTCCTGCTGAAGACCAACGGGAAGTACTGGTCCGCACCCCACAGCGCCAGCAGGTCGCCGTAGTGCGGGCTCCCCGGCTGCCCGCTCTGTCCCGGCGTGCTGCTGACCACCGACTTGTCCCAGTCGGCCAGGTCGATGATCTCCCGGAACGAGGCGCCGTGCGTCTGGCGCGTGCCGGGCCCCGGCGTGGCGTACACCGTGTTGCCGCCACCGCCCCGCGACACCGACGGCAGGTCAAAGGCACGCGACAAGGGATGCGGGAAACTCGCCTGATGCAGCGAGCCCCACCGCCACCCCGTGGAGTCGGCGCCGTGCGCTGCAACCACGCGCGCCGCGGCGGTATCCAGCGCCGCCATCATCAGTGAGTCGCGCGCTGCGGCGGGATTTGCCCCGAACGCGGCATCCGGTGCACGCATGTGGCCGATGAGCGTCGGCAAGTCCCAGCGCGCGTCGATCGCCGCTCGTGCCGCCGCGGAAATGCGCGGCCCGAACACCTCGTCCCCGAGCGCGGCAACCCACGTCTCGAACCAGACCGGCTGGATGGCGTTGCGAGACATCCGGAAGTCCCACCGCACGAGCCGCTGCACGTCGACGCGTCCGCCCTGTCCGCGCCGCTGGGCGGCCTGCGCAAGCAGGGGCACGAGCTGCGATGCCGGCAGGGACAGATCGTCGTGCTGGAGCTGCTGGAATGTCTCCACGGTGAAGCCAGAGCCCGCCGTCAGCACGTCACGCACCCGCTGGCCGCGGTACGGCGAGGCCCACTCGTAGTTGAGTGGATGCCGGTAGCCAGTCGGCAGGATGTTGTCGTTGGCGGTCGCCACGAACCCGCTGGGCGGGTTGTACGTCATCGGCAGTGAATCGAACGGCAGAAAGCCGTTCCACTCGTACGCACCGGTGCCGGGAACCGGCAGCGTGCCCGACCAGTGGCGCTGCGGCATCAAGCCGGCAGCCACCCATCCGATATTCCCCTCGACATCGGCATAGATGAGATTCTCGGTGGGCAGCCGCCACCGCGCCGCCGCCGCCTTGAACGTGCGCCAGTCGCTGGCCCGGTTGAGTGCGAGCGACGCCATGTACCCCGCGGTCCCCGGCTCCGAACCCACGAAGCGCAGGACGAACGCGCGATGCCGCGCGGTATCCTCGCCGACTACCGGCCCGTGCTCGGAAAACTCGGTGACCAGCACGCGCGGCGCTTCACCGGCCACACGCAGCGTGTCAATCTCACGCCGAAACGGCTTCCAGCGCCCACCGTTCAGATAGCAGCGTGCGGATGGCGCCGCCGCCGCCGCGGGACACGCGCCCACCGTCTCGACGTACAGGTCTTGCTGGTCCATGCCGACGATCGTGAACCCGAACGCCACGCGATCGTTGTGACCCGCCGCGACGCCCGGCACGCCAGGCTCACCCGCGCCAATGACGTTCCAGCCCGGCCCCACGAGATGCGTGAGGTAACGCAGGGCCGGGTTCTGCACCGCCCGATGCGGGTCGTTGGCCAGCAGCGGCTTCCCCGATGCCGTCTTGGCGCCGCTCACCACCCAGTTGTTGGACCCCTGGATGCGCGCGTACGAAATGGGCGCCTCGGCCTTGATGACCGCGGAAATGGAGTTCTCGTCGATGCCGGCGAGGTCGAGCCCGCGCGCCGGATCGATGGCCCGCGGCGGATCGAGTGGCCAGATGGCCTGCGTGCGCTCCACGCCGAGCAGGTGCACGAGCTGCGCGCGCGCCGCCTCGCCGCTGGCGTTCCCGGTCATCGAGAAAGCCGCCAGGCGTTGCAACGGCACATCGGGTGTCCAGGGCGTGGGCTCCATGCCCAGCAGCGAAAACTCGATGGGCAGGGCCTTGCGTGCCTTCGCCTCGGCCATCGCCGCATTCACCCCCTGCACGAACGCCTGCAGGATGGCACGCGCATCAGGCGCGTAGCTGGCGTACTCGGCGTTCCAGTCACCGCGATACCGCAGCGCGCGCGCAATCCGGTCCTTCTCCACGAACGCCGGGCCGAGCACCTCGGAGAGGCGCCCCTCGCCGGCGCGCCGCCACATCTCCATTTGCCAGAGCCGGTCCTGCGCGGCCACGAAACCCTGCGCGAGGAAGAGGTCGTGCTGGGTGCGCGCATAGATGTGCGGGATCCCCCACGTGTCGCGCCGCACCTCGACAGCGCTGTCGAGCCCCGCCACGCGCAGCGTACCATCGAGTACGGAGAGCCGCGCGCGCGCGGAGTCGAGGAGCGCGGAGGGTTGCTGCGCCACCAACGGGGCGGCAGCCAACAAGAGGGCGACGAGGCGATTCACGGGGATCTCGCTTGAAAAGAAGCTGTAAGCGCTACGCTGTACGCCCTACGCCGTCCGCTCTGTCGTACTCTGTCGTACTCTGTCGTACTCTGTCGTATTCTGTCGTATTCTGTCGTATTCTGTCGTATTCTACTTGATCACATGCCCAATCCGCCCCCACCGAATATCCGTGAGCGGCGACAGCGCGCGATCGCTCTCCTCCTGCGGCACGTACGTGTAGTAGATGAACAGCGGCCGGCCGCGCACGTTGTCGCGGGGCACGAAGCCCCAGTAGCGCGAGTCCT
>CAYHCW010000178.1:0-6305 GCA_964355025.1 uncultured Gemmatimonas sp.
ACGTCCTTCACCTCGACCACCGACACCTTCACGCCCCACGGCTCGGTGTGCTCGTCGATGATGTGCGCCAGCTTGGTGTTGATCTTGTCGCGCTGGGCAAGCAGTTCGTCGAGTTCCGACTGGCCGAGCACGCTCCGCAGGGTCGTCAGCGCGATCTGCGACGTCGCCTTCTGGTAGTCAACCACCTGCAGCAGCGCCTTGGCCGGGTCGACGACGGCAAAGTACACCACCGCGTCCACCTTGATGGTCACGTTGTCCCGCGTGATCAGCTCCTGCGGCTCGACGATGTACGTCACGGTGCGGACGTCGACCTTGAACATCCGGTCGATGACCGGAATGATCAGGTTCAGGCCCGGCGTCCGCACGCCGACCAGCCGGCCGAGGCGCAGCACGACGCCGCCCTCGTACTGCTTCACGATCTTGACGCCGAGCCTGAGCATCGCGACGACGACGACGGCGGTGGCGATATACATCAATTGGGTGCTGTCCATACCTGCGTCTCCCGTTAATGAGTTGCGGCCTGCATCACTTGAACATCGAATAGCCCTTCAGCGACTGGCGCTCCGGTACCACCTCTTTCATCCACTCCTTCGGGAACGTCGACAGCGGACCCCACAACGGCAGGATGCGCGAGATGACGAACATCGTCACGAACGGCAGGCAGAGCACCAGCCCCGCGAAGATCAACCCTTCGCGACCGTAGATCTCGACGTCGAAGCTCAGGAAGCCGCGGAGGCTCTTCGAGAACATCTGCCCGCCCATCACCACGTTCCAGCGCATCGCCGCCACCTGCATCAGCAGCAGGACCGCGCTGATCGCGCCGAGGGCGTTGCGCAGTTCCGGCCGCATGCGCTCCTTCCGCAGTACCACGGCGCCCATGAGGACGAAGGGGACCACCGACCCCAGCACGATCTGGATGATGAAGAAGCTGGTGAAGAGCTTGGTCGTGACCAGCGTCTTCAGGATCACCCAGTCTTCGTTCGCCATGTACGCGCGGTTCAGCAGTTCCAGCAGCTCGAGCGTGACGTCGACGATCAGGAAGTACCACGCCGTCTCGATCAGCGCGTAGGCGCACGGCCCGTTGATCTCGCGGCCCTTCACCCATTGCACCACGAGATAGCAGACGAGGACCATCGCCACGCCCGAGACGATCGCGCTGAGCAGGAAGATCACGGGCATCAGCGGGCTGGCCCACCACGGATTCGCCTTGATGGCACCGAAGATGAAGCCCACGTAGCCGTGCAATCCGCACGCCGCCGGGATGCCGATCGACGCCAGGAAGACCATCACCTTCCGGTCGAGCGCCTTGGCCTCGGGTGAGACGTCCATGACACCGAGCGCCAGCAGCCAGTACACCGTGCGCATGACGGGCAGTTTCGCGTTCTGCGACAGGAAGACGAAGTCCGCCCGGTACAGCAGCCAGATCTCCACGGCGAGGATCAGCAGGTACGTGCTGTAGATGAAGCCAAACCCGGCCATCGCCGACGTCAGATTGGGCGTGAACATCATGTTGAAGGCCCGCTCCGGGTGCCCCAGGTGGAGCATGAGCGGCGTGGTGGCAAACAGCAGGAAGGCGAACGCCATGATCATGGCGAACCGGCTCACCGGCTCGAGTTCGTGGCGGTCGAACACGTGGTGCAGTGACGAGATGATGAACGCGCCGGCGACGATGCCCGTGATGTACGGGTACAGCACGATCATCGTCGTCCAGTAGATGTGCATCTGGTTGGGCAGGACGAACCCTTCGGTGACGAAGTGGTTCATCCTAGATGACCTCGGAATCGAGGCCGATGTAGCGCGTTCTCGGGCGAGTGCCCAGGTACGACTTCAGCACCTGCACGCGATTCGTGTCGAGGATCCGGCTGATCTCGCTGTGCGGGTCGCTGACGTTGCCGAAGATGCGGGCCTTGGCCGGGCAGGCCTGCACGCAGGCCGGCATCAGGCCCTTGGTGATCCGGTGATAACACCAGGTGCACTTGTCGGCGGTCCCGGTGTCGGGGTTCAGGAACCGCGAGCCGAATGGGCAGGCCTGTACGCAATAGCCGCAGCCCACACAGTGCTCGTCATCCACGAGCACCACCCCTTCCTTCGTCACGAACGACGCCCCCACGGGGCAGACCTGGATGCACGGTGTGTCGGTGCAGTGGTTGCACAGCTTCGGCACGAAGAAGCCGCGCACCGGCAGCTGCTTCAGCTCCGTGGGCATGTTCCGTTCGGGCAGGTCGTCGGGGAAGCCGTTCTCCCCACCGAGCGGCGAGTTGACGATGACCTCGCCATTCGGGAAGAACGTGTACTGTTCCACCCAGGTGCGGTTGAAGCCGTCGGGGACCTCGTTCTCCGCCTTGCACGCGCGCACGCACGAGCCGCAGCCGATGCACGTGGTGGTGTCCACGATGAATCCGTAGATCGCCTGCGCCGGTTCCTTCCCGCTCGCCCCCGAACGCTCGCCTTCCTGCGGAAGCCGCAGGTTGGCCGTCGTCAGGAACATGCCGCCGAAGACAAATGTCTGCGCGCCCGTTTCAGCGCACTTCTCGAAAAACTCGCGCCGCGTGATCTCGGAGGCCTTCCAGGGGCTGGTCACTTGACCACCGTCGTGTGGGGGTTGTGGCAGTCGATGCACTTCGTCGTGGCCGTGTACTTCCCTTTGTGCTTCACGATGTGCTGTTCCACGTTCGCGATGGCCTTCAGCGTGCTGGGCCGTTCGAAAGTCTTCAGGTGGCACCAGGTGCACTCCTGAATGCCCGACACGACGCGCAGCGCCTTGGGGTTGTTCTTGATCCGGTCCGGGTAGGCCGCCACGGAGTCTTCGCTCACGACCTTCACGTGCATGAGGCCCGGGCCGTGGCAGTTCTCGCACTCGGGCGTGGAGTGCTTGCCCGCCTTCCACGCCGCAAACTCGGTGTCATGGCACTCGCCGCAGGCGTCGCTGCCGAGGTGCCGCGGCTCGCGGGCGGCGATCTCGGGGATGGCCGATTCCCTGAAGTGGCCGCTCACGCCGAAGTCCTTGGGCACCGCCTGCGCGCGCACGGCAAGAAACCCCATCACGGCCAGCGCGATCAGGGCCAGCAAGCGTACGAAATGCCGCGCGTGCTCCATGCACTGCCCTCCTCGAGGATGGCCGCCCGCTACCGGTGCCGGCCGCGCGCGTGCTGCGTGGGCAGCGCGTCGATGCAACGCGGCGGCGACGACGCCCGGCTGGGCCCCGTCGCCGCCGCGTGCCGGTTCATCATCGGCCGAACATCAGGATCGCGGCCTGCGCCTACGGCGCGAGCGTGCGCGTGTACTTCGCGACTGCGGCAATCTCCGCGGGCGTCAGCTTGTCCTTGAACGGCTTCATCTTGCCCTTGCCGTCGCTGATCCCCGTCGCGAGTTGCGCGTCGGTGCGCGTCGCGAAGAACGAGGCGTCAAACGTCTCGATCTTCGGGTTCATCTTCTTGATCGCGTCGGACGGCTTGCCCGTCTCGCCATGGCACTTCTTGCAGTTCGCCAGGTACAGCGCCTTGCCATCCTGCGCGACGGCCCGCGTGGACGTGCTCGCCACCAGCAAGGCAATCAACAGAAATGAGCGCATTGAGCTTCTCCGTTCGAGGGGGGACGCAGACTGCCAAGGACAACATCGCGGCCGGTCAGCGCAGGGTTTTGCCCTAGTCGCGATCAGTGGTTGGATGATAGCATTCGCCCAGCCGTTGTAAGTGGGCGATTTCCCTCATTTCCTGTGCGGACATAACACTGCACCCCGCAGGGGATTCCACCACATCGGACGGGGCTGTCAATTCGGAAGCCCAAACCGCTTATTTGGGGTACTTATGGAACGCCCCATTCGAGTGCTCGTCGCCAAACCCGGCCTCGACGGCCACGACCGCGGTGCCAAGGTCGTGGCCGCCGCCCTTCGCGACGCCGGTATGGAAGTCATCTACACGGGCCTGCACCAGACTCCCGAGATGATTGCCACGGCCGCCGTGCAGGAAGACGTCGACGTCGTCGGCCTCTCCATCCTCTCCGGCGCCCACATGACGCTCTTCCCGCGCGTCCGTGAACTGCTCACCGCGCAGGGGCGTGACGACATCCTCATCACCGGCGGCGGCATCATTCCCCGCGAGGACATGACGCAGCTCGAGCAGCTCGGCTTGGGCAAGCTCTTTGGTCCGGGTACGCCCACCACCGACCTCATTGCGTACATCCGCGAGTGGTACGCCGCCAAGCAGGCGCAGGACGCGTGACCACCCGCCTCGCTGAGCTCAGCGCGGAATCGCGAGAGCTCGAGCAGCGCCTCCGCCTCGGCGGTGGTCCCGACAAGATCGAGCGCCAGCACTCGCAGGGAAAGCTCACGGCGCGTGAGCGGATCGCCCGGCTCAAGGACGCCGATTCGCACTTTCTCGAGTTCGGCCTGCTCGTCGCCCACGACAAGTACAACGGCGAGGCCCCGGCCGCCGGCGTCGTCACCGGCATCGTGCACATCGACGGCCGTCCCTGCGTCGTGGTGGCCAACGATGCCACGGTCAAGGCGGGCTCGTGGTGGCCCGAGACGATTCCCAAGATCCTGCGCGCGCAGGAATGCGCCATGCGCTGCCACCTGCCGATCATCTACCTGGTCGACTCCGCCGGCGTGAACCTGCCGTACCAGGGCGGCGTCTTTCCCGGGCAGTACGGGGCGGCGCGCATCTTCTACTACAACTCGCTCATGCGGCGATACCTGCGCATCCCGCAGATCGCCGCCGTGATGGGTCCCTGCATTGCCGGCGGCGCGTACATGCCGGCGCTCAGCGATGTCATCCTGATGGTCAAGGGTACCTCGTTCATGGGGCTCGGCGGCCCAAACCTCGTGAAGGGGGCCACCGGCGCGGTCATCGACAGCGAAACGCTCGGCGGGGCCACCACCCACACCGAGATCTCGGGCGTCGCTCACTACGCCGTGGATGACGACGACGCGTGCCTGCACAAGATCCGTGATCTCGTGGGTCGCCTCGCACCCCCGGAGCGCCTCGCGCCGTTCAACGCCGAATCGGTGCCCGGCGAGGATCCCACGTCACTGTACGACCTGCTGCCCAACGACCATCGCATGCCATACGACATGCGCGCCGTGCTCCGCACCATCCTCGACGACGGCGCACTCGACGAGTTCCAGCCGCACCTCGCCCGGGAGATGATTTGCGGCGACGGGCGCATCGAGGGCACACCGGTGGGTGTCATCGCCAACCTGCGCGCCCTCCTCAAGGGGCCGGCGGGCCAGCCGGCGCGCTTTGGCGGCATCATCTATACCGAAAGCGCCGAGAAGGTGGCGTACTTCATCCAACGCTGCGACCGGCAGGGCATTCCGCTGCTCTTCGTGCAGGACGTCTCGGGCTTCATGGTTGGCAAGGAAGCGGAGCACTCCGGCATCATTCGCGCCGGTGCGCACTTCGTGGAGGCCATGGCCACGGCGAGCGTGCCCAAGCTCGTGCTCACGCTCAACCACGCGTCGGGCGCCGGCTACTACGCCATGGCAGGGCAGGGCTTCGACCCCGACTTCATCTTCTCGTGGCCCACCGGTCGCATGGCCGTCATGGAAGGCGAGTCGGCGGTGCAGGCGGTGCACGGCTCGTCGCTCGAACAAGTGCGCAAGTCGGGCTTCCCGCCGTCGGAAGACCTCCAGCAGGCGATGGACGCGATGCGTGCCGACTACGAGCACCAGCTCGATGCGCGCTACGCCGGCGCCCGCGGCTATCTCGACGCCATCGTCTATCCCGAGGACACGCGCACGGTGCTGGGCATCGCGCTGCGCGCCGCGTGGCAGAATCCGGGACCGCACCTCGGCCCCTTCGTGTTGCCCAGCCGACTCGGAGGTGAGCCGTGACCAAGGTCGTGCGAGTGGCCGGTGGCCAGGGCTTCTGGGGCGACTGGCCCGAGGCGCCGCGTCGTCAGGTCGAAGGCGGCCCCGTGGACTACCTGATGCTCGACTATCTCGCCGAGGTCACGATGTCCATTCTGCAGAAGCAGAAGGAACGCGACCCGGCCATGGGGTACGCGCGCGATTTCGTGGGCGCGATGGAAAGCGTGCTGAGCGCCGTCGCCGAACGCGGCGTCAAAGTGATTGCGAATGCTGGCGGCGTGAATCCCGAGGCCTGCGCCACCGCCGTGCAGGCGATGGCCTCCTCTGCCGGTCGCGCGGGCGCCCTGCGCATCGGCATCGTCACCGGCGATAACCTGCTGCCGCGCATCGATGAGTTGCTGGATGCGGGGCACGAGTTGCGCAACATGGACACCGGCGAACCACTGTCCGTCGTGCGCGACCGCGTCATCGCCGCCAACGCGTACATCGGCTCCAC
>CAYHCW010000179.1:0-6303 GCA_964355025.1 uncultured Gemmatimonas sp.
CCCCCCTACCAGCGATGCGACCTATTCGTTCCCTCCTGATTCTCCTCATTGCCGCTCCGTTGGCGGCACAATCGGCGCTCGTCGCCGACGCCTCCGTGCGCTCCTCCGGTGGCGGCGTCATCGCCGTCCTCAAGCAGGGCACCGCCGTCACGGTCGGCGCCGCACGCGGGGCCGAGGTGTTCGTGACGTTCACCGGTTGGGTGGACGCCACCAAGGTGGGGGCGGGCCGGGACTCCTTCCCCGCGCAGCTCACGGGCCCGATCGCCATGCGGCTCAGGTCGGCACCGTCGATGAAGGGTGCCATCCTTGGCGAAGTGCGGCCGGGCACCGGGTTGTACACGATTACGAGGCAGGTTTCGTGGGCCAACGTGCGTCGCGGCGGCTGGGTGGATGCCAAGGCACTGCCCGGCGACGCCGCGCGAGGCGCTCCCGCGGCACCGACGCCACGGCCGGCTGCGCCGGTGGTCAAGAAGGCGGCGCCAGCCGTCAAGCCGGCTGCGCCGTCGGCGAAGCAAGTTGCGCCGGCAGTGAAGCAGGCTGCGCCGGCCGCGAAGCAAGCGGCATCTGTCGCGGCGCCGGAGCCGGAGCCGGTCGCACCCGCCGAGCCGATGCCCGACGGGGCCATGCGCGTGGCCCGCACAGCCATCGTGCGCAGTTCGCCCAATGGCGGCGTGGTCGGCCAGATTGGTGCCGGCACCATCGTGGTGCCGCTCGCCCGGTCTCGCGGCTGGGTGCGCGTGCGGGCCGAGGTGTGGGTGCAGGAGCGCGACGTCGTACCGGCGGATGTCTCGTTTGGCGTGACGCTCTCGGCCGCCGATCTGCGCGCGGATCCCGACGGCACCCGAGGCAAGACGGTGCGTTGGGAGGTGCAGGTGCTCGCGCTGCAGTACGCGGATCCCCTGCGGCGCGACCTGGCCGTGGACGAACCGTATTTTCTGGCCAAGGGGCCGGGCGCCGAGGACCAGCTGATGTATCTCGCCATCCCACCGTCGCTGCTCGCGGAGGCGCGCTCCATCCAGGCGCTGACGCGCCTGCTCGTCACCGCGCGCGTGCGGACCGGGCGCAGCCAGCCGGTGGGCATTCCGATTCTCGACATCCTGTCAGTCGCCAAGCTGTGACGCCGCTGGAGGCGGGCTGGCGTGCGCTCTGGCGCGAGCACCCGCGCATCATGCGCGCGCTCGCGTGGACGTTCGCGGCTGCCCTGTGTGCCGCGGCGGCGCTCGCGTGGCGCCGCGTCGAGTATGGCCGGGAGATCGCCGCGCTGCGCGCGGGCATGACGGGCATCGAGAGGATCAAGGCGGACCTCGCGCTCGCGTCTGATGCCCGGCGACTTCAGGTGATGATGGCGCTCGCCGTTCGGCAGGCGCGCACCGACGGTGGCCTTCACGTCTCCATCTCGGTCGACAGCGGCATCCTGCATCTCGAGCAGCAGGGCGCCGTCCTGCGCACGGCGCCGGTGCGGGTGGGTGCCGATGGCTGGCAGGCGATCGCCGGCGATTCCATCCCGATCGCGTCGCCGCTTGGCGTCCGCCGCGTGGAAGAAGTCCGGGGCGACTCGGCGGTGGTGCTTTCGGGAGGTGCCGTGCTGTACCGTGGCGACCCGGCCGCGCCGGCGCGCGCCGGGAGCGTGCTCATTGGGAGCGCCGATCTCAAGTCGATCCTGCCGAACCTTCGCGTCGGCTTGCCCGTGTATTTCTACTGATGCCCGGGCAGCTTGCACGCCGGTTCCTTGCGAACGGTGGCGCCGTTGGCGTGCTCAGCCTTGCGGCGGTCGTGGCCGCGCTGGCGCTGGCGAGCGTCGAGTTTCGCGCCGCGCAGGGCGCCCGCCGCGATCGCGACCTGACCCAGGCGGTCTACAACGACAACGCCGACATCCTGGCGACGGTGCGCGCACAGGCGTCGCAGGCCGGCGATTCGCTCGATCGTGTGCTGGCGGCAGCCCCTGACTCATTGGGCGATCAACCGTACATCGTGATCAGCATCGCCGAGAACCGGCTCTGGTTCAAGCGTGGCGCCACCGTCTTGTTCCGGACGCGCGTGGCCACCGGTACCGGCAAATATCTGGAGCGTGCCGGGGGATCTCGCTGGAAGTTCGAGACGCCGCGCGGTCGGCTGGTGGTGCTGCGAAAGGACGTTGACCCCGCGTGGGTCCCTCCCGACTGGCACTACGTGGAGATGGCGCACAAGAAAGGGAAGAAGCTCCGGCGCCTCGAGCGCGGCCAGAGCATTGCGCTGCCTGGTGGCGCCGTGATCACCGTGTCGGGCCGCGAGGTGGTGACGCGATTTCCCGACGGCAGCGAGGTGCCCTTCGAGGTCCTGGAGGGGAAGGAGATCATCGCCGGCCGCGAGCTCGTGATGCCGCCGATCGGCACCAACCAGCGGCGCTACCCGGGCGTGCTGGGGGTGAACCGGCTGTACCTCGGCGATGGCTACGGCATCCACGGCACCGACGTTCCCACGAGCATTGGCCGGGGCGCGAGTCACGGCTGCGTACGCGTGCGGAATGAGGATATCGAGACGCTGTGGCGGATCGTGCCGGTGGGGACGCCGGTGTACATCTACTAGGTCGGACAGGTAGGGTGCGGGGTGCGGGGGCTTGGCAGGGGGTATGAGTGGAGGTGAAGGGAGGAGCGGAGCCCCATCACCACCCCAGTCCCCGCCCCCATCCTCTACCCGTCCCCCCGCACCAAACCCCCGCACCCCGCACCCCAGCCCCCTCCCCGTCAGGGAACCGGTAGCCCCCCCGCCGGGTATGGGTTAGGTTCAAATGTCCCCCGCCGCGGCGCCAATGTGCCGCGGCGGCCTCGTCTCCCGACCCGGGTTCAGTGACCGCACTCCGCCGTCTCCTCCCCGTTGCCCTCGCCGTCGCCATGCTCGTGGCGCCGGCCGCCGTGGCGTGGGGGCAGGGCACTGAGGTGGTCCCGTCCGGCGGGACACTGGCGGCGACGGACACGATTTTCGGCCGCAGCGGACGCTTGCTGGCGCGCTTCTTCGCTCCACGGCACTCGATGGAAGTCGAGCCGATCGCCCGCCTGTTTGGCAAGCGCGAGCAGAAGGACGCAGGGACGGTCGCCGTGACCGACTCGGCCAGCGGGCGGCAGCTGTCGCTCTTCACGCTCTTGCCGTTCGCCGACAAGGTCAACGGGAGGCTGGGCGACTACCACATCGGCCGCTTCCCGGCTGAGAAGCGCACGCCTCGCTCGGCGGCGTACGAGAATCCCGACGGCTTCATCGAAGTCACCCTCGCGAACAAGGACACGCCGGTTTCAGAGCACTTCCGCCTGGCCGACTTCCTCACGCACGACCAGAAGAACGTCTGGCCCAAATACCTGGTGCTGCGCGAACCGCTCGTGGACAAGCTCGAGCTGGTGCTGGTCGAGTTGAAGCGCCGCGGCATCAAGGCGGAGCGACTGAAGGTGATGAGCGGTTTCCGCTCGCCGCAGTACAACCAGAAGGGCGTCGGGCGCGGCGGACGCGCCAAGGACAGCCGGCACCAGTTCGGCGATGCGGCGGACATCCTCGTCGACAACAACCAGGACGGACGGTTGGACGACCTCAATCGCGACGGTCGCGTCAACTCCAGGGACGTACGCATTCTCGTCGACGCCATCGAGAGCGTCGAGCGTGAGTACCCCGAACTCGTCGGCGGCTTGGGCCTGTACCGGGCCACGCGATCGCACGGCCCGTTCGTCCACGTCGACGTGCGCGGGGTCCGCGCGCGCTGGGGCCGGCTGTAGCAGTGAAGTACCCCGGCCAGTCCGCCGCCGGCGGATCCGGGGCCGGGTGGTGGGCGCTTCTCGTCGGCGTGCTAGCCCTCCTCGGTGCCGTCCTGCTCATCCTGCATCCGCCGCACCTCCTGCTGGCGTCGCCGTTCGATCGCGAAGATCGCGCCCCGGTCGTCTCCGCCTCGCCCGCCGTCTTCGGTCGCAGTGGCGCGGTACGCGTCCAGCTGGTGCTGCCCAACGAGTCGTTCGAGTTCCCGCTCGAGGTGCAGGGCGATCCCGGTGGGCTCAGCTACACCTGGGTGCGCGCGCAGGACAGCGCGGTGGTGGCTCCGTCGCAGCCGCTGTCCGGAGCCGGCGTGGTGGCGCCGGGCTTTCCAGGCGTGTACCGGCTCGAGGTGGAGCAGGAGTCGGGCCACCGCATCGTCGATTCGGTACTGGTGGCCGTCATGGTGCCCTTTGCGTCCAAGATCGGCCAGTCACTCAACGGCTATCGCATTGGCAACTACTACGGCGGCATCGACGGCGACGCGGCTGCATCTCCCCGCGGGTTCATCGAGGTGACTCCGGAGATTGTGGAGCTCGCCGTCAGCAAGCACCTGCGGCTCGCCGATTTTGTGACGCACGACGAGCAGCAGGACCGCTGGCCCAAGTACGTGGCGCTCGACACCCGCGTGCTCGACAAGGTGGAACTGGTGCTGGCGTATGTCGGTGCCTTTCGCGGCGGACGCAACAACACGGTGAAGGTGGACGTGCACTCGGGGTTCCGTACGCCGGTGTACAACCGCCGCGTGCCGCGGTCCGCGCGCGACAGCCGCCACCAGTTCGGTGACGCCGCCGACCTCGCCATCGACGCCGACGGCGACGGGCGCGTCACCTACCGCGACGGGATGCTGGTGTCGCTGCAGGTGGAGCAGGTGGAGCGCGATTTTCCCCAGTACGTGGGTGGACTCGGCGTGTACGGTAACCAGAACGGCGCCCCGTACGTACACATTGATGTGCGCGGCAAGCGCGCGCGATGGAAAGGGTGATACAGATGACAGGTGCTAGGAGCTAGGTGCTAGCACCTAGCATCTAGCATCTAGCACCTAGCACCTAGCACCTCCCACCAACTGCCCGCCCGGACATGAATCCCTCTTTGAAAGACCGCATCCTCCGCAAGATCGAGAACCTGCCGGACGATCGCGGCTACCAGATACTCGACTACGTCGAGTTTCTGGAATCGAGGTACGCCGAACGGCAGGCGCCTCCGCCGAACGTGTTCCAGCGTTTCGCCGAGGGCGTGGAGGACACCATGCGCGCCGGACGCATCTCGACGTCGGCCATCGGGCAGACCATGGACCTGATGAACAAGGCCATGGGCGTGCTCAACGGCGTCACGGCGGCAGGGAAGTCGGTGGCGAGCGACCTCGTGACCACCGCGACGCAGATCACCACCAATCCCCTGGCCAATCCACCGGCGGCGCCCGCCCCAACGCCCCCTCCCGCCGAGTCGTTGCCGCGGCCGGCTGTGCCGCCCCCGGCGACGCCCCCGCAGCCCTAGACCAAGGGAGTCGCCGACGCTACATTTGGCCATGGCAACCATGATTGTCCCACGAAACGGCCCGCACCGGAAACTTCCGGCAGCGGGCCGTCGCGCTTAATACGGTCCTCACATGACACATCAACGCATTCGCGACGAGCAGGCGTTCACCTTCGACGACGTCCTGCTGGCCCCGGCCCACTCGCTGACGCATCCCAAGTCGGTGGACACCCGTTCGCGCCTCACGCGCAGCATCACCCTCAACGTGCCCTTCATCTCGGCGGCCATGGACACCGTCACCGAGAGCGAAATGGCCATCGCGATGGCACGAGCAGGGGGGATAGGGGTGCTCCACAAGAACATGTCGATCGACCGGCAGGCGGCCGAGGTTGACCGGGTGAAGCGCTCCGAGAGCGGGATGATCCTGCACCCGATCACGCTGCAGCCCGAGGCCAACCTGCGCGAGGCCGTCGCGATGATGGCCAAGTTCCGCATTTCCGGCGTTCCCATCGTGGACGCCGCGGGGAAGCTGGTTGGCATCATCACCAATCGTGACCTGCAGTTCGAACGCGAACTCGACCGCCCCATTCGCGAAGCGATGACGAGCGAGCGGCTGATCACCGCGCCGGCGGGGACGACGCTCGATGAAGCAGAGCGCATCCTCGGCAAGCACCGCATCGAGAAGCTCCCCGTGGTGGACGGGGAGGGCAAGCTCATCGGCCTCATCACGGTCAAGGACATCCACAAGCGCCGTCAGTATCCCGATTCCAACAAGGACCAGCATGGCCGCCTGCGCGTGGCGGCGGCCATCGGGGCCGGCGGCGACTTCCTGGCACGTGCCCGGGCGCTGGTCGACGCGGGTGTCGATGTGCTGGTCATCGACACCGCGCACGGGCACTCCGAGGACGTGCTGAAGGCCACGGCGCTGGTGCGCGAGGCGCTTCCCGACGTACAACTGATTGCCGGCAACATCGCCACGCGCGCGGGCGCCATGGCGCTGGTTGACCGCGGCGTCGATGGCGTGAAGGTCGGCGTGGGGCCGGGCTCCATCTGCACCAC
>CAYHCW010000180.1:0-6298 GCA_964355025.1 uncultured Gemmatimonas sp.
ATCTTCATGGCCTCCACGATGCAGAGCACCTGCCCCTTGGCCACGGTGGCACCGACCGACACATATGGCTTGGCGCCGGGCTCCGGCGCCGGGTAGAAGGTGCCGACCATCGGCGACTTGACGTCCACCAGCTTCGACGCGGGCTCGGCCGCCGACGCCGACGCCGTCGCGGTGATGGCCGGCGCGCTGGCCACGAACGAATGCGAGGCCGCATGCATCGGCGCGCCCGGCGGCGCGTGCATCACACCGCGCATCACCGACGTCTTGCTGATGCGGATCTTCATTCCCTTGTCAGAGGAGATCTCAATCGAGTCGACGCTTGATTCATCGATCATGTCGACGAGTTTCTTGACGTATCTTAGGTCAATCATCTTAAGGCGGGGTGAGAGTACGACAGAGTACGACAGAGTACGACAGAGAACGACAGAGCACTGCGGACATCCTGGCTCAGCCAATCACCATCAATTCGCGCGGAAACGTCGTCAGCGGTACTGGCCCCTCGCCGGCGAGATGCACATCGTCCTCGATGCGCACGCCTCCCCACCCGGGCCGGTAGATACCAGGTTCAATTGTCACCACCGCCCCCTCGGACAGCGGCGCGTCGGCGGTCCGGGCCAGGCGGGGTCCTTCGTGCACCTCGAGCCCGATGCCGTGCCCCAGAGAGTGCCCAAAGGCGTCTCCGTGACCGCGGCGCTCAATGTAGCCCCGCGCGAGCGCGTCGGCATCCCTGCCACGCATCCCCGCCCGAACGCCGCCCGAAGCGGTGAGGTTGGCCTCGCGCACAATGTCGTGAATCTCCTGCATCTCCGCGTTCACGCTGCCGAGCGCGAACGTGCGCGTGATGTCGCTGCAGTAGCCATCGAACCGTGCGCCGAAGTCGATGAGCAGGAACTCGCCGGCGCGCAGTTCGCGCGCGGACGCCTGCGCGTGCGGCAGCGCCGAGCGCTCGCCCGAGGCGACGATGGTGTCGAACGGCGTGCCCTCGCTCCCGAGGTCGCGCAGGTGATGCTCCAGGATGCCGGCGACCTGCCGTTCGGTAAGCCCGGCGCGTACCTCAGTGATGGTGCGCTCGAGGGCCGCCTCGGCGATGCGCACGGCTTCGGCAATCAGCAGCAGTTCGCCGGGGTCCTTCCGTTCGCGCAGGGCCTCCACCACGCCCACGCTGCCGCGCCAGTACCAGCGCCCGGCGAGGTCGGCGAGACGTTCGAAGTCCTCGTACCGCAGGTGCGCCGACTCGAACGCCAGGCGCGACCCGCCGGCAATCATCGTGATCGTCTCGCGCAGTCCGGCCCACAGCGACGCCGGCTCGATGCGCACCCGGGCATGCTCACCCACCTCGTCGCCCACCTGCGCCGCGTAGCGGCTGTCGGTGAGCAGCACCGGCGCGGCTTCGCCCGACACCACCAGCAGGGCGTTGGAGCCCGAGAACCCGGTGAGGTACCGGATGTTCGGGAGCGACGTCACCAGGAGGGCGTCGAAGCCGCTCTCCACGAGGGACGCGCGCAGGGCGCGCAACCGCTGGGGACGGTGCTCCATCACGTGCGCGCGGTGACTAGGCGCTGAGCGCCGCGACGAGGCCACGCAGGGCGAGCTCGTACCCGGCGGCGCCGAATCCGCAGAGCACGGCGCGCGCGCCACTGGAGAGCGTGCTGTGCCGACGCTCGGGCTCGCGGGCATAGATGTTGGTCAGGTGCACTTCGGCGTACGGAATGGCCACGGCGGCCAGCGCGTCCTTGAGGGCGATGCTGGTGTGCGAGTACGCACCGGCATTGATGATGATGCCGTTGGCCCCGCCACGCGCCGCGTGAATGAGGTCGATCAGCTCACCCTCGTGGTTCGACTGCCGGCAGTTGACCTCCACACCCAGTGCGGCGCCGACGGCAACGAGCCCCCGCTCGATGTCGGCAAGCGTCGCCGTGCCGTAGAGGTGCGGCTCGCGCGTGCCCAGCAGGTTCAGGCTGGGCCCGTTGAGGACGAGGATCTTCACGATCCCTTGAGTCCCTTCAACCAGTCGCTGAACTGCGCGACATCCTCTGCACTCTTCCCGGGTGCAGGGAGCACGGGCACAGTGGAGGAAGAGGAAGTGGCAGGGGGGGACTCCTCTGCCCCGGCGAAGAACTGGTCGAAGCGCAGCTTGGTCGACTGGCGATTCACGGTGGGTGCCGGGCGCGCCGCGCCCGACTCCCCGTGGAACACGGAGTCCAGCGACAGTTCGTCGGTACCGGCGTAGGTGGGCTGACCCGTGACGGGCGCTGCCGGCGCGACGGGCACGGACACCTCGTCGAACGCCGAGGCCACGGCGACGGCCGCTCCCTCGTCGTCGGTGTTCACGCCACCCGAACCGAACAAGCCGTCGATGGTCCCGCGCGTCGCCGCCACGGCTCCGCCATCGGCGTGAGACGCGAACGCGTCGGCAGCCACCGGGGTCGGCACCCAATCGGGATCGACCGCGGCCACAGGAGCAGGCACGGTGTCGGGTTCGACGATCGGGGGAAGTGCGCCTCCACCCGGACGGACGAGGCGCTGGGCGATGCGGCCAAGGACCTCGCGGGCCGTCGGTCCCACGGGAGCCAGCGGTGCCTTGGGCGCTGCCGGCACGGCGACCGGCGCTTCGACGAGAAAGGCCGGAACGGCCTCGAACGCGGGTTCGAGTGCGGGCGTTGGCTCGGACTCGGCGACGGGCTCCGGCACGGGCTCCGGCACGGGCTCCGGTGCAGACTCTGGGGCAGACTCTGGTGCGGCCTCGAGCAGCGAATGCCGCAGTGCTTCCGCCTCGGCAGCCGCCTCGATTTCCTGGCTGTCACGGTCGATGGCCATGCTCGAGCGCGACCCGTGCTCGAGGTGACGCACACGCTCGGCGAGGCCGATATCCGTGGGATCCTGCGCGAGCAACTGCCGGTAGACGGCCAGCGCCTCGTCACGGAAGCCCTGCTGCAGGTACAGCTCGGCCATCGTCTCGGTGACGAACGGCGGAGGCGTGGTGCCAATGTCGGACGACGCGTCGAGCGTCGCATCCATCAGTTCACGACCGACAAACGCGTCGGCAATGAAGCCGGGATCATCGGTGCCGGCGGGCGCGCTGTCACCGCCCACGTACACATCGCTGATTGGCGCATTGCCAAAGAGCATGTCGAAGTCGCCCGCCGTCGGCGCGGCGGGTTGGGGCTCGGCCGGCGCGTCGGGCTGAGTCTCGGCCGGCGCGGTCTGTTGCGCCTCGGCTGGCGCGGCCGACTGGGCCTCGGCCGAGGCGGTGACATCGAGCGAGTCGCCGAATGTCGATTCGGTCTCCGCCGTCGCAAACGTCGATTCCTGCACGTCTGGAACCTGCTCGTCGAACGACGTGTCGTGCACCTCGTCTGGCGGCACGCTGAACTCGGCCGCGGCAAGCGGGAACCCTTCCTCGAACACCGGCATCGGTTCATCGGGCACCGGCACCGCAGGCGCGGCTTGAACCGCGGCAAGCAGGTCGACGTCGGGCGGAGCGGCTTCGCCGAGGTCCAGGTCGAGGTCCATCAGGCCGATGCTGGTGCGCGGCTGTGCCGCGGGCGGCAGAGGCACGGGCTCGGGCAGCGGCTCGGGCAGCGGCTCGGACACAGGTCCGGGCACGGCCTCCATGGGAACGACCGGAGTCGGGGGGCTGGCGTCGATGGGCGCAAGATCCTCGAGGACCGTCATCTCGACGGCATACTGCGGCGCGGGCGGCTCCTCACGGACGACGGGGGCGCTCACCGGTGCCCGCTCGAGGCCGGCGATGAGCGCGATGACCTCGTCGTTGCGCGGGTCCGCATCGAGGACGCGCTGGTACCAGTGGGTCGCGACGGTGGGGTCGCCGTCCGCCTTGCCGATGTCGCCGAGGTGCCGCAGGGCGATCAGGTTTTCGGGGTCGAGATTGAGCGCGGCCTCAAACGTGGCCTTGGCGTCGGCCGACCGGCCCGACTCGAAGAGCGCCTGACCGTACACGATATGACCGCTCAAATGCCCCGGCTGCTCCTCGAGGTGCATGCGGCAGAGCTCGATGGCGACATCGAGATCCCCCGCCTTCCGGTATTCGTTCGCGAGCGGCGCGAAGAACCGGCGCGGGTTCTCCTCGTAGCGCTTCTTCAGCTCGTCGACACGCGCAGACGGTGGGCTCATCGGGTGGGGTCAGGGTACAGAGAAGCACTTCGAAGATACCACGGAGCGCCGAGGCCCGTCAATCAGAAGTGTCATCGTCACTTGATCTTAGGCGCACTCCGCGGGTACACTTCTAGGCTGACTTCAAGACGCGTGTCCCGCGGGCTGGACGAGTGGCCAGATTGCCGGTCGTCCTCCCGGACATCGCGTCGTTTTCTCACACCACTTCTGGGAGTTGCTGCGCCGTGCTGCAAAATATGCGGAGCGCCGCGAAGTACATCTGGATCTTCATCTTCATCGCCTTTGTGGGCGGTTTCCTGCTTGCGGAGACGTCGGGACTACTCGGCCGATCCCCCGTGACGACGTCGACGATCGTGGCGACGGTGAACGGCGAGGATATTCCGTACATGGTCTGGGCGAACACGTCACAGAGCCTCGCCCAGCAGCAGGAACAGCAGCAGGGTCGTGGCGTGACGATGGATGAACGGGCGCAGATCGACGAGCAGGCATACAACCAACTCGTGAACGACGTCCTCCTCCGACAGGAATACGAGAAGCGGGGCATCCGCGTCACGGATGACGAGGTCATCCAGATGGCCCAGTTCTCCCCGCCCGATCAATTCCGGCAGAATCCGGAGTTCCAGGTGGACGGGCAGTTCGACATGGCCAAGTACCGCCGCTTCCTGGCGAGTGCGGCGGCGCGCCAGCAGGGAGTCCTGGCGCAGCTCGAGGCGTACTACCGCGTCGAAATCCCGAAACAGAAGCTGTTTACGCAGGTGGCGGCCGACGCGTACGTGAGCGACGCGCGGCTGTGGCAGATGTGGCAGGATCGCGCCGATTCCGTGGCCGTGTCGTTCATCTCGTGGCTGGCGCCGGACTCCAAGGATTTCGACAAGAGCATCACCGACGCGGACGTGTCGACGTACTACGCGGCGCTCTCCATGGAGTACGACCGGCCGGGCCGCGCGGTGCTGTCGCTGCTGACGATTTCGCGCACGCCGTCGGCGCTCGACAGCGCGGCGTCGCTCGCGCGCGCGCTGGCGCTGCGTGACGAGATCGCGAAGGGCGCCAAGTTCGACGACGTGGCCCGGCGCGCTTCGGACGACACGGTGAGCGGGTCGCTGGGCGGCGACCTGGGCAAGGGTCCCAAGGGTCGCTTCGTCAAGGAGTTCGAGGACGCGGCCTGGAAGATGAATGTCGGCGAGCTGTCGGGGCCCGTGAAGACGGCCTTCGGCTGGCACATCATCAAGGTGGACGCGCGCAAGGGCGACACGCTGTCATTGCGGCACATCCTCGTGAAGGCGCGCCAGAGCGACACGTCGGCCGTGCAGACCGATCGCCGGGCCGATGAGCTGGCGAGGCTGGCCGCGGCCGCGGTGGAGGCACCGAAGTTCGACAGCGCCGCCAAGACGCTGGGGCTGCTGGTCTCCCAGATCGAGGTGCAGGAAGGCCAGCTGGCGCGCTACTTGAACAAGCCGGTGTCGAGCGTGAGCGCCTGGGCGTTCAGCGGCGCGCACGTCGGCGAGTCGAGCGACCTGTTTGACGACGAGGACAACTACTACCTGGTGCGGCTCGACACGCTGTACGAGGGTGGCGTGCAGCCGCTCGCGGTCGTGAAGGGCGACGTCCGCGAAGCCCTCGCCGCGCAGAAGTCGCTGGACGACAAGATGTCGGCGGCCCGGACGGCCGCCGCCACCGCCGCGACGAGCTCGCTCGAAGCGGCCGCCGCTGCCGCAGGCCGTGCGGTGCAGACGGCGCCGCTCTTCACGCGCATTGGCTTCGTGATGGGGATCGGCCAGTTGAACCAGGCGGTGGGGGCGGCGTTTACGCTTCCGGTGGGCGCGATCAGTGCCCCGGTGCGCACGACCGACGGTGTCTTCGTGATCCGCGTGGACAAGAAGATCGCCGCGGACCCGGCGAAGTTCGCCGAGCAGAAGGCGACGCAGCGCGAGTCGGCCATGCGGTCGATGCGCGATTCGCGCGTGCAGGCGTTCATGGGTGCCCTGCGGAAGGACGCGAAGATCGAGGACCGGCGGAAGAAGATTCAGGCTTCGTTACGTCGGCAGGCGACGTAGCGGAGCAGAGTACGACAGAGTACGACAGAAATCGACAGAGGGGCCCGGCGCTGGATTGCGGGGCCCCTCTGTCGTACTCTGTATCACTCTGTCGTACTCTGTCGTACTCT
>CAYHCW010000181.1:0-4857 GCA_964355025.1 uncultured Gemmatimonas sp.
GAACAGGTCCGTCAGGTAGTCGCGGAGTGCGTTGCCGGTGACCGAGATCGTGTCCTCGCCCTTGCGGATGCGATCGAGCGAGTATTGCATCGCGTCGTCCGGCGACAGGATGCGAATCTCGAGCCCCGTCGTGTCGTGGTCCTTGAGGTACGTCTCGACCTTGGCGATCACCTGCGCGTCGTGCTTGCGATTCGCATCGAGCCAGAAGATCGCCGGCGTCCCGGTTGCCCGGGCGCGCCGCACCGCGAGCTTCACCCAGTCGCGCACCGCGATGTCCTTGGTCTGGCAGGAGCGGAAGATGTCGCCGGCCTCCACCTGCTGCTCGAGGAGCGTCGCTCCCGACGACTCGATGACGACCCGGATGGCGCCGTCGCCGGCGGCAATGAAGGTCTTGTCGTGCGAACCGTACTCCTCGGCCTTCTGGGCCATCAGGCCGACGTTGGGCACGCTGCCCATCGTTGCCGGATCGAACGCGCCGTGCTGCTGGCAATCCTCGATGATGGTCTTGTAGATGGTGGCGTAGCAGCGGTCGGGAATCATCGCCTTGGTGTCGTGGAGCTTGCCGTCGGGGCCCCACATCTTGCCGGACTCACGGACCACCACCGGCATCGACGCGTCGATGATGATGTCGCTCGGGACGTGGAGGTTGGTGATGCCCTTGTCCGAGTCGACCATCGCCAGCGCCGGGCGCTTTGCATACACCGCTGTGATGTCGGCCTCGATCGCGGAGCGCTTGTCGGCGGGCAAGCCCTGGATCTTGGCGTAGATGTCGCCGAGGCCGTAGCTCGGGTTGACGCCCAGCTGAGCGAAGGTGGCCGCGTGCTTGTCGAAGACGTCCTTGTAGAAGACGGTGACGGCGTGGCCGAACATCACCGGGTCGGACACCTTCATCATGGTAGACTTGAGGTGCAATGACAGCAGCAGGCCGCGCTTCTGCGCGTCGTCGATCTGTTCCTCGAAGAAACGGCGCAGCGCCTTGACGTGCATCACCGAGGTGTCGAGGATCTCGCCCTCGAGCAGCGCCATCTTCTTCCTGAGCACGGTCACCGCGCCATCGGCCGCCACGAATTCGTACCGGACGTCTGTCGCCTTCGCGAGGGTCGTGGACGTTTCGCTGCCGTAGAAGTCGCCGCCGGTCATGTGCGCCACGTGGGTCTTCGAGTCGCTCGCCCAGGCGCCCAGCTTGTGCGGGTGCTTCCTGGAAAACGCCTTCACCGAGAGCGGCGAGCGCCGGTCGGAGTTGCCTTCGCGCAGCACCGGGTTGACGGCGCTGCCGAGTGCCCGCGCAAAGCGCGCCTGGAGCGCCTTCTCGGCGTCGTCTTTCGGGGCTTCCGGATAGTCCGGAATCGCGTACCCGTGCGCCTGCAGCTCCTTCACCGCTTCCTTGAGCTGCGGGACCGATGCCGAGACATTCGGCAGCTTGATGATGTTGGCTTGCGCGTGCTGCGTGAGTTCGCCGAGCTGGGCCAGGTAGTCGGGAATCCGCTGGGCCTCGGTGAGGCACTCGGGAAACACGGCGATGATGCGGCCGGCGAGCGAGATGTCCCGCGTCTCCACGGAGACGCCGGTGCCCTTGGTGAACGCCTGCACGATGGGCAGGAGCGAGAGAGTCGCCAGCGCAGGCGCCTCGTCAATCACGGTCCAGATGATGGTGGACGTCTCGGTCTTCATGGCCTCTCCGTGGTCCTCTCTTGGATGACGGCCAGCCCACCGGGTCGATGAGCTCAGGATTCAGCGCCGGGGGGGCGACGGGCGCGCGTGGCCGAGTGGGTAATCTATCACAGGGAGGTCGTGTGACCAGCGGGGGTCGATGGTCACGGGTCGACGAGTGACGTATCGCTTGACGCAGAGCGAACGCGATGCGGTGCGTCAGCAGGTGCGCGCCGGCGAGTGGCATCCGACTTCTTGTGGATAACTCATCGGCATGGCGCCTGGGCGGTGTGCCGGTGGAACCAATTTGCCATTCCACTCCGCACCGGCAGCGGCACGCTCAGGAAGGCGTGATGTACCGCTCAATTGCCGCGAGCACCTCGCTCAGCCTCGCGGGCTTGGCGATATAGTCGGTCATGCCGGCCTCGAGACACCGTTCGCGATCACCCGGCATCGCCAGCGCGGTGAGCGCGATAATCGGCGTGTCGGCGAACCGGGGGTCCGCGCGCAACGTCCGCGTCACCGCGAGCCCGTCCATGAGGGGCATCTGCACGTCCATCAGGATGACCACCGGCCCAATCTCGCGACAGGTGGTGATCGCTGCGGCCCCGTCCTGGGCGACAACGACCTGGAATCCCTTTGCCGCCAGGTAATCGACGACGGTGCGGATGTTTCCCGGGTGATCTTCCACGAGCAGCACGGGGCCGCGCCGCGTCGTCGCGTCGTTCGGAGGCAGTGGCGGATTCATGAGGCGAAGCCTGTGTGGACGGCCGTGTCGGTGCCGGACAACGGGGAAGCCTCCCTGTCACCGTCGGCGAAGTGAAGCGAAAAGATCGATCCCCTTCCAACCTCGCTCAGCACAGAAATCTTCATGCCCATCGCCACGCTCAGCGCGCGGCTGATGGCAAGCCCGAGCCCGGCGCCACCATGCACGCGCGTGGCACTCGCGTCGGCCTGCTCGAAAGCCCCGAAGATGACGGGAATCCGGTCGGGCGCAATGCCGGTGCCGCTGTCGGCGACGTGAATGGCCACGGGGGTGCCGTCGTGGCGCACCTCGACCGACACGCCCACGCGTCCGCCGGCATCCGTGAACTTGACGGCGTTGCCCACGAGATTGACGAGGATTTGCCGCAACCGGAACCCGTCAGCGCTCACGACACACGTACGCGGCGACGCATCGGGCGCGAGGGTCACACCGCGCGCCGTCGCGATATCCTGGAACGACGACAAGACGTCTCGCAGCAACGAGAGTACGTCCACAGGCTGCATGTCGACCGTCAGCTTGCCGCTCTCGATGCGTGCGAGATCGAGGATGTCGCCGATGAGTGCGAGCAGGTGGCGGCCCTGCGCATCGATCTCCGCGAACGCGTCGTGCTGCGCCGGCGACAGCGGGCCGTACACACCATCGGCAAATGCCTCGGCGCGTCCGAGCACCACGTTCAGCGGCGTCCGGAGTTCGTGGCTCATGTTGGCGAGGAACGCCGACTTGGCCCGGGAGGCCGCTGCCGCGCGATCCCGCTCGTTCTCGAGTTCGTGGGTCCGTTCCTGCACCAATCGGTCGAGGTTCCGTACCGTCTCGTCCCGTTGCCCGAGTGCCGCATCGCGATCGGCCAGCGCCCGCTGCGTTCTGAGGAACGACTCACTGATTCGACGGCCGGCGCGGGTGAGGGCCTCGCGCACCACGACGATCTCCCGGGGGGCGCGCACCGCCTTCCCGGCGGACTCCGGCTCGGCGATCGGTGCGCCCCAGTCGAGCGAGGTGGCCTGCAACTCGAGATCGACCAACGGTTCGGCGATCACCCGATTCACGAAGCGGACGGCACCGAGCGACCCCGCAAAGAGCAGGATGCACGCCAGAAAGACGAAGGTGGTGTTCAGTTCGGCCCCCTTCAAGGCGGCGTACCGGGGCACCTCGACAAGCACGCTCCACCCGAGCGCCGACGGTGCGACCGCATAGAAGGTCTCGCGCCTTGACGTGATGAGCTTTGGATCGTTGTTCCAGTACCTCCCGAAGCTGCGCGTGTGGAGGTCGATCCCTGCCGGCGCGTCCGACAGGACCGGGCGACGATCGCGGTCTGTGGAGTAGACCACATGCCCACCGTGATCAAGGACGGAGGCGTAGTGGTCATCCGGTTGCGAGAGGACGTTGCTCAGGCGGGCGAGATCGAGTGATCCCTCCACCACTCCGATCGGCCTTCCGTCAGCGGCAATCATGGGCGCGCTCATGGCGGCCACGACATCGGTGCCGAGGCCGCGCCCACGAAAGACTTCCGAGAGGAACGGTTGCGCGGTACGCATTGGCTCGATGAAGTAGGGCCGGTCGCCCACCAGCCCTACCGCTGAGAGCGGAACCCTCGGGCTGGTGGCACTCGAAGCGATCGTCCCCACCTTCCCGACGGAGTCGGCGATCAACATCGTGAGGAACCCCGAGCCGCCCGCCCGCGCCTCACGCAGCAACTCGTTCCGGGCCACGTCGCCCATCCCGATCTCCAACATCGCCACCCGTGCGAGCAGCGTGACGCTGCGCTGCTGGGCCAGGAGGTACTCGCCCAGGGCGTTCGCCTCGCGTGCCGTTTCGAGTTGGAGGTGTTCGAACGCCGTCTGTTCAGCTGACCGCGCCGACCAGGTGGACACGATGATCATCGAGACCACAACGGGAACGGCAACGACCGCCGAAATCCGGGCGTCAAGCTGCGCCACGAGGGAGTCGCGCCTCTCGCCGTCGGCCCCCACCCGCCTGGCGAACGCCGCGCGACCCGAAAGGACCGCGGCAACGCTGACGTTGAAGACACCGCCGATCACGTTCTTGCTGACGACGAGCGCGACGACCGCCGCGGGCATCGCGCGGACGAAGAACAGGAAGCAAGCCATGACCGGGGCGCCGGCTACCGCCCAATAGAGCAGCAGCGCGGACACCGGGTGACGTCGGCGGGCGAGTTCACCGACCGCGACGGCTTCCAGCAGCAGGAGCGTCCACGTCGCGGCCTGCGTGGGGGAAATGAACGGGGAGGAGTTGAGCACCCCGGTGGCCAGCCCGGCGATCGAGCCGAGCGCTGCGAAGAGTCCGGCGACCGGGCCGAACACGAGGGCGCAGACGAGCACCGGAATCTGGCCGACGAAGAGCCACACCCCGCCGTACACGTACACGGGGTAGAGATTCAGGCCGAATCCGATGGCGCCAGCGGCAGCGACGAGGAGCCCTCGACG
>CAYHCW010000181.1:4957-6272 GCA_964355025.1 uncultured Gemmatimonas sp.
GATCGACCTGGTCATCACGGACCAGCAGATGCCGGCGTTGCGCGGCGTCGACCTGATTGCGCTGCTGCGCGCCGATGGCCTCGACATACCGGTCATCGTGCTCACGGCGTACGGCGCCATTGGCGACGCGGTGGAATCGCTGCAGCGGGGCGCCCGGCACTACCTGGTGAAGCCCGTGGACCCCGACGTGCTCAGCCAGGTGATCGGGGAAACGCTGGCGGCCCGGCGGGAGGCGCAGATGCTCAGCGCGCTGCGCCAGAGTGCGGCGAACCAGCGGCCGGGGCGGCGCATGGTGGGGACGAGTTTTGCGTTCCGGCGCATGATGCGCACGGTGGAGCAGGTGGCCCGGTCGCGCGCCACCGTGCTCATCGAAGGAGAGACCGGCACGGGCAAGGAACTCGTGGCGCAGGCCATCCGCGACATGAGTGACCGCGCGGGAACGGCGTACGTGACGCTCAACTGCGCTGCCCTCCCCGACGGGCTGATCGAAAGCGCCCTGTTCGGGCACGAGCGCGGCGCCTTTACCGGCGCCGTGCAGCGGAGCCTCGGCGCCTTTGAGCGCGCGAACGGTGGCACCCTGTTGCTGGACGAGATCTCGGAAATGCGACTCGACCTGCAGGCCAAACTGCTGCGCGTGCTGCAGGAGCAGGAGTTCGAGCGGGTGGGCGGTGCGGCGCTGGTGCGCGTCGACGTGCGGGTGATCGCCACGACGAATCGCGACCTCGCCGAGTGCGTGCGCACCGGCGCCTTTCGCGAGGATCTCTACTATCGCCTGAATGTCGTGCACGTGCGCGTGCCGCCCTTGCGCGAGCGCCGCGAGGACATTCCGCTGCTGGCGCGGCACTTCGCCGCCCGGGCATCGCAGGAGCGCCAGCGTGCGCTGGAGTCGATCTCCCCCGCTGCCATGGAGCTGCTGGAAGGCCAACTGTGGCCGGGAAACGTCCGGGAGCTGCAGCATGCGATCGAGCGCGCCGTCGTGACGAGCGACAGCTCGCGGCTGGAGGCGTGGCACCTGGTGCCGCCCACGCGCCACGCGTCGATTCCGGAATCGGCGCGGACCCTCAGCCCCGCCTCGGCGGCGGGGCTGATGCCGGCCGATTCCGCCGGCGATGAGTTGGACGTGGCGAAGGCAGAAGAACGGCTCATTCACCAGGCGCTCGAGCGCTGCGGCTACAACCGGGGGGCCGCGGCGGCGCTGCTCGGCATGCACGTGCGGACGCTGCGCCGGAAACTCAAGGCGTTCAGCGCGCGATCGGCAGCGCGAGGCAGTTCGGATCCGCGCAACGAGGACGCCGGATGAACCACCCGCGCGCGG
>CAYHCW010000182.1:0-4451 GCA_964355025.1 uncultured Gemmatimonas sp.
GCGGCCTTTGAGGAACTGCAGTTCCTGCGGCGCTACTGCGCCAAGCTCATCTACGAAGTGGAGCTGCACGGTGAGACGACACCCTGGGCGTCGCTGCCCGACCTGTACGTGGAGACACTGACCAGCGCGACGGGCTTCCGGTACCAGAAGGCCGATGCGTTCGTGGATGTGGACGCGCGCTTCTATGCGGCGCGGTACCTGCGGGCCTGGCAGCTGCAGGCGCTGCTGAACGAGACGCTGCGGGAGCGGTTCAACGCCGATTGGTGGCGCAATCCGCAGGCGGGACCGTGGATCGAGGCCGAGCTGTTTGCGCACGGCCAGCGCGAGCTGGCGACGGAGCAGGCAGAGCGGGTCGCGGGCAAGTCTCTGGGATTTGTGCCGCTCGTGCGGGCTCTTGAAGAAGAGCTGGGGTAAGGGGTCGGTGCGGGGTTCGGGGTGGCGGGTGCAGGTGAGCGGTGAGGGGCGGACGGCGGACGGCGTAGAGCGTAAAGCTTACGGCTTCTGTAGTATTAAGAACTGACAAACTCGAGGTTACCACGATGATTTTCTATTTGAACGGCCAGTTCGTTCCCCGCGAAGCGGCGCTGATTCCCGTGGAGGATCGCGCGTTCCTCTTTGGCGACGGCATCTACGAGGGTGTCCGCTCGATCGGCGGCAAGATGTTCGAATGGGCCGCGCACGCCGACCGGATGGTGAACGGGCTGAACGGCCTGCGCATCAACTTCAATGCCGCGCAGGTGAACGCGCTGGAGGCGGTCTGCGAGCGCGTAGTCCAGGAGAATGGCCTGGTGGATGGCGAGGCCTTCCTCTACCTCCAGGTTTCGCGCGGCGCGGCGCCGCGCGCGCATAATTTCCCGCCCATCGACACGCAGCCGACGGTCTTCGTGTCGGCCTCCCGCCTCGTCGTCCCGCGCAAGATGCGGGAAGAGGGCGCCTCGGCGGTCACCTTTCCCGACATGCGCTGGAAGCGGCGCGACTGGAAGACGGTGAACCTCCTCGGCAACGTCCTGGCCCGCCAGGCGGCATCGGAAGCCGGCGCGTACGAAGCGATCCTTCACGAGGACGGCATCGTCACCGAGGGAGCGGCCACCAATGTCTTCGCGGTGCTTGATGGCGTGTTGTGCACGCATCCGCTGACGCAGCGCATCCTGCCGGGCATCACGCGCATCGTGGTGATGGAGCTTCTCGCCGAGATGGGACTCCCGGTGCGCGAGGAGCCCATCGCCCTTGGGCGGCTGGCATCGGCGGAGGAGATCTTCATCTGCGGCTCAACCACCGACGTCACGCCGGTGGTGTCGGTCGACGGGAAGCTGGTGGGGACCGGCAAGCCCGGCCCAGTGACGGTCAAGGTGCGCGAGGCGTTCGAGGCGCGGTTGTACCAGGCGGCGGGCAGCGCGCGCTAGTTGATGCCGCCTCGCAAGCGCTATTTTCCACGCCGGTCGCCGCCTCCGCCGCTGGCCGAAGTGACGCGTGAGCGGCGCGATCTCGATGCCGTGCGCGATATCGTGCACGCGGCGGTCAGCGGGGAATCGGCCGAAGAGGCGCTGCAGTTCGCGCTTGACCGTGTGGCGCCGCTGCTGGGGGCGACACTCGGCTCGGTGTATCTCATCGACGGGGCATCCGAGCTGATGCGCCTGGTGGCTGCGCATCAGTGGCCCGATCGGTACCGGCCCTGGCTGGGCGCGATGCGCGTGCGGGTGGGCTTCGGTCCCAGCGGAGAGGCTGCCAGCGAGCGGCGCGTCATTGACGTGCCCGACGTCTTCTCCGATCCGGATCTCGAGGACTGGCACGACGTGGCCCGTGAGCTGGGCTTTGCTGCCATTACGGCCCTGCCGCTGATTGCCGCGGGGCGCGTGCTGGGCGTGGCGACGTTTTACTTTGGCGAGGTGTCCGAGGTGACGCGGGACGCGCGTGCGCTGCTGCGCCTCGTGGCCGACCTGCTGGCCTCGACGGCCGACCAGGCATCCCGGCGTGATGAGCTCCGTCGCGTGAATGCGGCGCTGACCGAGCTGACGGCCGAACTCGAGCACCAGTTTGCGGCCGTGGGCAGTGCTCGGCGGGCGCGTGACGACTTCCTCGAAGGCGTGTCGTTTGAGCTGCGTTCGCCGCTGGCCGGCCTGCTCAGCAACCTGTCGCTGCTGGAACAGGAAGTATCGGGTTCGCTGAGCGCCGGGCAGCGCGAGGAAGTGCGCGCGGTGCGCGAGTCGGCCGCGCGCGTGCTCGACCTGGTGGAGGCACTGCTCGACTTTGCCAGTGCACGCCGCGGGACGCTGGAGCTGACCCTCGATGAGTTCGATCCGCGGGTTCCCATGCGCGACGCGGTGCGCGAGGTGGGAACTCCCGCCGATGGCGTGTTGGTGACGTCGTTGGAGCCGCTGCTTGCCCTCCCGCCGATGCGGGGCGACCGTCGGAAAATTGTCCGCCTGCTGGTTACCTTGGTGGAGCACGTGCTTGACCGCTCGGTGTCCGACCGGGTGGAAGTCACGGTGGATGCCGTCAACGCGCGCGTGCGGTATCGCGTTCAGGAAACGGGCGGCGAGCGATCGGCGCCGCCGGAAGCCGTGGACCCGTCCGCAGAAAATGCGGATGCCGAGGAGCCCGTGTTCGCCACGGCGCAGTTGACGTGGGCGCTTGACCTGGCGCGCAGCGTATCGCGGCTGATGGGCGGAGGAGTGTCCGCCGAGGCCGTTGGTGATGGACGTACGGCGTTCGTTCTCGACCTTCCGCTGGAAGGCCCACCGCCCACCGATCCGGTGCGCGGCTGACCCACGAGGAGTTGTCCCCATGCACATCCAGTCCAAGCGCACCTTCCAGACCCAGGTCACCGGGACGTCGCCTGCCGACGTGCTCGTCTCCGCCCGCGAGTTCTTCTCGCGTCGCAACGCCATCTACGCGGCGTTCGTCGAGAAGGAGGGCCCGAACTACCTGACATTCCGTGGTCAGGGCGGCGAGGAAATCGTCATCGCCGCGTTCGCGCAGGAGGGAGGCACGGTCGTGAACGGTTCGTCGTACATGTTCGACCAGCAAGTGGCGCGCTTCCTCGCGACGCTCGCCCCCACGGTCCAGCCGGCGGGAGCCGCGTCGTGAGCGCGTTCGTGAATACGCTGCGCGCCCGCCCCGGCACGCTGGCGCTCGGCGGGGCCGACCCGATGACGGTGCGCGTGCAGGTCGCCGACGCGTGGGATGCGGTGGCAGTGCAGGCCGGCGCGGGCATGCCGATGCATGCGGTGAAAGACGCGGCGCTCGGCGCCCTCGGCGCGGCAGGCGACGCAACGGATGAGTTTGTGATGAAGCTGCGCGGCATCGAGGTGCGGGACGAGGCGCTGTCGCTGGCCGATGGCGGCGCGTGCGACGGCTCCACGTTCGTGCTGATGCGCCGCCGTCGCCGCGCCGTTCACTAGCCAGCGGCGCGGCGTGACCGTCGCCTTCATTTCCCACTCCGACTGCGGGCGCCACGACACGGGGTGGGGCCACCCGGAGCACGTGGGGCGCCTGCGCGGCATCACGCGCGCCCTGCGCAACGACGCCGAGCTGCTGATGCGCGTGGATCATCGCGAGGGGCGGCGCGCCAGCGAGGAGGAACTCGCGCTTGCGCACGATGCCGGCTACATCGCCTCGGTACGCGCGATGGCTGCGGGTGGCGGCGGACGATTCGACACCGACACCGTGGTGAGCGAGGGCTCGTGGGACGCGGCGCTCGCCGGCGCCGGGTGTGTGCTCGAGGGCATCGACCTCGCCGTCACCGAGGGGCGCCGGAGCTTCTGCGCCGTGCGGCCGCCGGGCCATCACGCGCTGCGGGCGCAGGCGATGGGCTTCTGCCTCTTTGGCAACGTGGCCGTGGGCGCGCACTACGCCCGCGCGCGGCACGGCCTGGGCCGGGTGCTCATCGTCGACTGGGACGTGCACCACGGCAACGGCACGCAGGCGCTGGTGCAGGACACCGGCGACATCCACTTCGTGAGCATGCACCAGTGGCCGTGGTATCCGGGCACGGGCGCGGCCGACGATCGCGGACCGCACGACACGGTGTGGAACGTCCCGATGGCCGAGGGCCTGCCCGCCGTGCGCTACGTCGATGCCTTCCTGGGCGCCGTCGATGCGGCCACCGCCCGGTGGACGCCCGAGCTGGTGCTCATCTCGGCGGGCTTCGACTCACTCAATGGTGATCCGCTGGGGGGATTCACGCTCGAGGCGGCTGACGTCAGCACGCTGACCAGGGCGATGGCTGATCGCGCGCGGTCGTGGTGCGGAGGGCGGGTGGTGAGTGTCCTGGAGGGCGGATACGTGCCCGATCGCGTCGGCGAAGCCTCGGTGGCGCACCTCCGGGCGCTCGAGGACTGACCGCCCGAGCTTGCTCCCTCGTTTGCGCGGGCGATAGCTTCTCTCACGGGCGCTGACGCCCGCGAGGAGGATCACCTTGGGTCGACCGAGCGGCACCTTTCGCTTGCGCA
>CAYHCW010000182.1:4551-6257 GCA_964355025.1 uncultured Gemmatimonas sp.
CTCGATGGCCGCGTGAAGGTGGAGGAGTTTCCGGGGTACCTGTTCGTCGTGGTGCGCGCGGTGCGCTACGTGAGCGAAACGGAAGACCCGCACGACATCGAGACGTTTAACCTGTGCTGCCTGATCGGGGACAACTTCCTCGTGACGGTGCACGGGTCGCACGCGCCGGGACTGGAGGCGGTGTGGGACCGCGTGACGCGGTCGCCCGACCTGCTGGAGCGCGGCCCGGCGCGCACGATGCACGCGGTGCTCGACGCCACGGTCGACGCCTTCTTCCCGATCATCGAGCACCTGGACGACTTCATCGACGCCATCGAGGAGCGCGTCTTCGTGCACTTCGACCAGGAGGCGCTGCGCGACATCTTCGGCGTCAAGCGCCTGGTGCTGCAGCTGCGCCGTCACCTCGCGCCGCAGCGGGAGGTGTTCAGCTTCCTCACCAACCGGCCCTCCGCGCTCATCCCGGCCGACGTGCAGCTGTACTACCGCGACATCTACGATCACGTCATCCGGCTCAACGAGGCCATCGACACGTATCGTGACCTCGTGAGCTCCGTGATGGAATCGTACCTGACGCAGGTGTCGAACCGGCTGAACATCGTCACCAAGAGCCTCACGGTCGTGGCCACGCTCAGCGTCCCGTTCGTGGTGGTGAGCGGGATGTGGGGGATGAACTTCAGCGACATTCCGCTGTCCAATTGGCCGCACGGGTTCTGGCTGATGTTCGTCATCCAGCTCGCGCTCGGCGGCTCGCTGGTGTGGATGCTGCGTCGCCGCGGACTTCTGTAGCGTGTTCTGCCCGGAATGCGGTACGTGGAATCGCGGCGGGGCCGCCGCCTGCGTGCGTTGCACCGCGGCGCTCCCCGAGGTGCGTGTGCGCGCCGATGCCCCCGACGCCCTCATCACCGCCCTGCGACAGGCCACGGGCAATCGCTACCGCGTCATTCGCCGTCTCGGATCGGGCGGCATGGCCGATGTCTACCTCACCGAGCAGGAGTCGCTAGGGCGCCCGCTCGTGCTCAAGGTGATGCACGCGCACCTCGCGCGTGACCCCGAGATGCGCGAGCGGTTCCGCCGGGAGGCCGAGGCCGCGTCTCGGCTCATCCACCCGCTGATCTGCGTGCCGTTCGACTTTGGCGAGGTGGGGGAGATGGTGTACCTCATCATGCCGTACCTCGCGGGCGGCGGGCTGGCCGACGTGCTGGTGAAGGCGCGCACGGTGGCCCCCGAGCGCATGGCGGAAGTGGCGTCGCAGGTGGCGACGGCGCTCGACTACGCGCACCGGCACGGCGTGGTGCACCGCGACGTGAAGCCCGACAACGTGCTGTTCGATGAAGATGGCAACGCGTACATCACCGATTTCGGCATCGCGACGGCGCAGTTTCACGCGCGCCTGACGGCGAGCGGACGCGCCATGGGGACGCCGCACTACATGGCGCCCGAGCAGGCGATGGGCAAGACGCTCGATGGCCGCGCCGACCTGTACGCGGTGGGCGTGATGATGTACGAGTGCCTGGCGGGATTCCCGCCGTTCGACGCCGCCGACGCCTTTGCCGTCGGCTACAAGCAGGTGCACGAGGTGCCGGTGCCGATTGGCGAGGTGAACTCCGGGGTGCCGGCGGTGCTGGCGGCCATCGTGATGCGCTGCCTCGAGAAGCGGCCGGAGGCGCGCTACCAGCGCGGGGCGGATCTTGCCGCGGCGCTGGAAG
>CAYHCW010000183.1:0-6255 GCA_964355025.1 uncultured Gemmatimonas sp.
CATCCCGGGCGAAGACCATGATGAGCTACGGCGAGCTCCTCGACAGGCTCAGGTCTTCAGCGGCGCCCTTCCTTTGATCCACTTGGCGGCGCTTCCGAGATCCACGGGGCGTTCGAAGCCGCCCGGCGGTGACGGCGGGATCGTGATCCGTCGAGTGGCGTCGGTGGTGCCGATCGCCGTAGTCGGGACGGATGCGAGAGCTCCATCCCCGAAAGCAGAAGCGGTGCAGTGAGTGCCGGGCTCGGTACGAGCCGGTCGCGAGCGCCGAGCAGAGCCAGAAGGTGTGTGGTCCGGCGTGCCGGGTCCGGCGGCGTCGACGTCTTGCTCGGCATCGTCGTGAGCGGGCCGTTCAGGACCATCGGGTCGACGAGCGCGAGCGACAGCGGCTGAGTCGGGAGCGGCGGCGCGATGGGCGCGTTGCGTGTGACGCGCCGGGGAGCGGCGAGCCTGCGCCGGATGGGTGTCACGAGCCAGCCTCGCCGCAGAAGTTGGCGCAACTTCAAGCGATAGTGCTCGGATTTCTGGACGAGGCGGCGGCGATGTCACGCGCCACCCTGGAGCGAAGATTACGAACAGTCCTCAGGAGTTGGCCTGCGGAAGTTGGGCCACGAGATCGGCCTGCTGAGGGCCTGTCACGGGCCGGCCTTTTGGGGCAAGTCCTCGGAAGTCCAGGAGGTTAGGTGCGCTCTTTGGGCGGTGGTGTCACGCGCCAGCCTCGCCCGGGTCGCCGGGGAGTGTTGGGATGCTTCCCATGGAGCGGACACACGACGGCGATACGGAGCGACGGGTGGGGCTGGAGGAGATCGGGGACGCCTTGAGCGGCCTGCGGCTCCGAAGCCCGGAGTCGGTCCGAGAGCTTCAGCAGTCGATGGTCCTGCACGGCCAGATGACGGCCGCGGTGGCGTTTGTCTCTGCGGCCGGTGGCGTGGAGCTCATCGACGGCTTCAAGCGGCTGCAAGCGTGCCGGGAGCTGGGATGGCGCGAGCTACGAGTCCGGGTGCTCCGGGTGTCCGCCGTGGAGGCGAAGGCGGCTGTCGAGGTGCTCAATCGCCACGCGGGGCTGACGGAGCTCGAGGAGGGCTGGTTGGTCCGGTCGCTGTATCGCGACGAATCCCTGAGCCAGCCGCAAATCGGCCACCTTCTGAGCCGGCACAAGAGCTGGGTGTGCCGTCGGCTGATGTTGGTCGAAGCGTTGGACGAGGCGGTGCAGGCCGACGTGCGCCTCGGGCTGCTGGCGGCCCGGACCGCGGTGGCTGTGGCGCGGTTGCCACGTGGCAACCAGCCGTCGGTTGCGGCCGTCGTCGCACGCCGTGGGCTGACGACGCCGCAAACCGAGCGCCTAGTGAGCACACTGCTCGAGGCGCCGAGCGACGCCGACCGCCATCGGATCGTGGCGGAAGCGACGGAGGGGCGGGGTGGGTGGACGCAGCGGGCCGCGCGCGGAGACCGGAGGCCGCCCGCGACCGTCCCCGCGGCGCGCATCGTCTCGGACATCCTGCGCCTGATCGAGGTGGCGGCGCGGCTCGAGTCGCGTCTGCTGGAACGACCGATCGCGTCGCTCGGCGCCGACGCCGCCGAGACGATCCGCCGTCATCTTCGGCACGAGCTGGGACCGGTGCTGTCGCAGCTCCAAGGGGCGATCACACGGAGCGCGGGCTCCGCACCAGAGGAGGAGAAGCGATGAAGGAGTGGACGAGTCGTGACGAGCTGACGTACGCGGCGGTCACTCTGGCGAGCCAGGGAGTGAGCGCACGCGCCATCGCCCGGGCCGTCGGCGTGAGCCGCAACACGGTGCGCAAGATCTTGGAGGCCCACCGCCGCGGGCGAGCGGATGCGGCTCCGGATGCGCTGGCACGGCCGCGGTCGCGAGCCCCGCGTGCGACCAAGCTGGACGCGTTCCAAGAGCAGATCGACGCGCTGCTCGGCCGTTACCCGGACGTGACGGCGCAGCGCATCTTCGAGGACCTCGTCGACGCCGGCTACGAGGGTGGGTATACGGCGGTCAAGGAGCGTGTTCGTACCCTCCGACCCGCGGCGCCGCCCGAGCCGAGCCGGCCGACGCCCGAGTACGGCCCGGGGGAGATGGCGGAAAACGACTGGTCGCCCTACTCGATCGCGTTCACCCACGCGCCGGCGGCGACGGTCCAGGTCTTCGCCTACGTCCTGACCCACTGCCGACGCAAGTACTTCGGTGTCTACGAGCGGTCGGACCTGTACGCCCTGATGGACGGGCACGTGGCCGCCTTCGATCGCTTCGGCGGGGCCGCGCAGCGATGCAAGTACGACGGTCAGAAGGCCGTGGTCCTGGGGTGGGAGGGCAAGCAGCCCCTCTACAATCCGCGCTTCCTCGCCTTCGCCGGGCACTACGAGTTTCGGCCGTACGCCTGTCGTCCTTACCATCCCAACGACAAGCCGCGGGTCGAGCGAGCGCACTGGGAGTTCCACGAGAGCTTCCTCAACGGGCGGTCGTTCCGCGATCTGGCCGACATGCGGGCTCAGCTCCGAGTCTGGATGGACCAGACCGCCGACCGGCGGCCCCTGCGCCGCGGCCCCAAGCGCAGCCGCCTGGAGCTGTTCGCCGAGGAGCAGCCGCATCTGGTCCCGCTACCTCGACATCCGTACGACACGGCGCGGGTGGTCTATCGGCTCTGCAGCCTCGACGGCTTCGTCAGCTGGGACGGCAATCGCTACGCCGTGCCCTACGAGCACATCACCGACCTCCTGCCCGTCCGCATCACGCAGCACGAGCTGTACGTCTACGCCGCGGACTTGACCCGCATCGCTCGTCACGAGCTCGCGCCCCGCGGCGCCAACGTGGACCTCGATCCGGCGGGCTATCACCCTCGAGCGCGCCCCGACGGTCGCGCCGCCGCCGACCTGGACCAGCTGCGCCAGGCCTATGGCGGGATGGGCGAGGATGCGGCGGCCTTCCTGACCGCCTTGTGCACGGCACAGCCCCGCCAGGCGGCCTACCACGCGCGGCGCATCCTGCTTCTGCGGGAGCGCTTCACCACCGCCGACCTCTGCGGCGCGCTGCGCCATGCCCAGGCCTTCGGTGCCTGGGAGCACCAGGCCGTCGAGCGGATCCTCGGTGCCCGATGTGCTCCGAGGTCGCTGGCCGAGTACGTGTGCGACGACCTGGCGCGACGGCTGGAGAACGGCCTCGGCGCGACCGAGGGCGAGCCCCGAGACCTCGAAGAGTATGACCGGCTGCCGTTGGCGGCCCACCCCGCCACCCACGGCAAGGAGGACTCATGACCCGTACGCCCCCTCTCGACCCGATGCTCGAACGGCTGCGCAGAGCGCTCGAGATCCTCGGGCTCACCTACACCCTGCAGCAGCTCGAGGCCCATCTCGAGTGGGCGAGCCACAACAAGCCCGCCTTCGCCGCGTTGCTCGAGCACGTCTTGAGCGCCGAGGCCGATCACCGGATGGCCGGACGCATCGAGCGGCGCATCGTCACGAGCGGCCTGCGGGAGCGGAAGACTCTGGCGACGTTCGACTGGACCTTCCAGCCCGGCCTCGACAAGTCGCTGGTCCTCGAGCTCGCGCGGCTCGACTTCGTCCGCCGCAAAGAGGACCTCGTCGTGACCGGCAAGTCGGGCACCGGCAAGAGCCACATCCTGCAGGCCTTCGTGCTCGTCGCCTGCGAGCTCGGCCTCACAGTCCGCTACAGCCGCTGCGTCGACCTGCTCGACGATCTGTACGCGGGCCTGGCCGACGGGACCTACCGCCAACGACTGAAGCGATGGGCTCGGCCGGACCTGCTCGTCATCGACGACGTCGGGCTGGGCCAGCTCCGCCACCGTGACGAGGAGCCGACGGCTGCACACGCCCTCTTCAACCTCCTCGACTCGCGGCACGGCCGGGCCGCGACGGCCATCACGTCGAACATCAAGCTCAGCGCGTGGGGCCGCTACCTCGGCGACGCGACACTCGCCGCCGCCATCCTCGACCGCCTCGCCATGCGGGCGATTCGCATCGACATCGACGGCCCCAGCTACCGCCAGCGCGTCGCTCGGGACCGCGCCGCCGCGACCGGGACCACGGCCCCCGAGGAGGAGACTGACTCGTAGTCCGTCCCCAGCCACGAACCCCTGCGCCGATGCATCGCAACCCATTGAAAGGACTGCCTCATGCTAGGAATCATCTCCATCTCGATCCCGACTCACTGGACCGCCGAACAAGCGGACTGGGCCTACGGCCTCGTCTCCCGTCTCCAGGAGGCCATCTGGACCGAGTACGACGACGCCATCCTCAGCCTCGATGACGCTCGCGCCGACGAGCAGTTCCTCCTCGACTTCGACGCTCGGAACGAGCTGACCGCCGACGACGAAGACTTCCCCTGGTAGGCCCTCACACACCCACACCGCAGCAACCTCCAACACAAGCCGGTGCGTGGCGCAGCCCTACGCTCCGCGGGCCGCTCGCTACGCTCGCAGGCCCGCTTCGCTCCGGGCTGCGCCACGCACCGCACCTCCGTCATCCCCCCCGTCCCCGCTCGGTCCGCTGAACGACCGCCGGATCACGATCCCGCCGCGAAGCTCACCGGCATCCCCACACACGCAACCTCTTCGTGGATCACACGCGCCGCCGAGATCGGATCACATTTGGGGCGCCGCCAGCGAGCGATTCGCCCATCACTGCCGTGACACCCTTCCCACCGCCCTCCCAGACGCTGGAGGCGAGCCATGAGCGCTGCACGCCCCAATGCCCTCGCCCGCGCGCTGCGCGACTTCTTTGCCGATCACCTGCCCAGGGTTCGTGGCGTGAGTCCCCATACGGTACACAGCTACCGCGACGCATTCGTGCTTCTTCTGCGCTTCCTCGCCGAGCGTCGCGGGCGTGCCGTCGTTGAGCTCGACCTGCCGGATCTCACCCCCGACGACATCCTCGCCTTCCTCGACCATCTCGAGACCGACCGAGGCAACGCCGCCGTGACGCGTAACGCGCGACTCGCCGCCATCCACGCGTTCGCTCGCCACGTGGCCGCAAGCCACCCCGACCACCTCGAACTCTGCCAGCGCATCCTCGCCGTGCCCTTCAAGCGAGCACGCCAGCGCCTCGTCGAGTATCTCGAAGCCGACGAGATCCGTGTTCTCCTCGACACGCCCGACGGCACGACGCCGGACGGCCGCCGCGACCGGGCGCTCCTCCTCGCCCTCTTCAACACCGGGGCACGCGTCCAGGAGATCCTCGACGTACGACCGTGTGACCTCCAACTCGTGCGGCCCCTTCAGATCCGGCTGCGTGGCAAAGGACGCAAGGAGCGCCTGTGTCCCCTCTGGCCGCAGACCGCCGACACCCTCCGGGCGTTGCTCACCGAGCGTGGGCTCGAACCGTCTGCGACCCAGCCCCTATTTCGCAACCACCGCGGCGAGCCTCTGACCCGCTTCGGCGTGCGCTACCTGCTCCGCAAGTACGCCCGCGTCGCGCAGTCCGTGGTGACGAGCCTGGCCTCGAAGCGAGTCCATCCGCACGCACTGCGGCACACTACCGCCGTCCACCTCCTCCAAGCCGGCGTCGATCTCGTGACCATCAGCCACTGGCTCGGCCACGCGAGCGTCGAGACCACCAATCGCTACGCCGCCGTCAATCTCGAGACCAAACGCAAGGCTCTCGCCAAGGCGCGGCCTCTCGGCGATGTCGATCCCTCCGTCGCCGCATGGCGCACCGACACGAGCGTCCTCACGTGGCTCGAGTCCCTCTGATCTGACGCGGCACACGCCCTGGTAATGTGGAGTCGCCTGGCCGCGAAGTCGAGCAAGGACGCCGTATCGAGACGCGCACTCCACATAACGAGGTACTCAACATGAGTCGATTTATGTGGAGCTTCACATAAATCGACGAGGCGCACCTGCTGCACCAGGACACGCTCGACCACATCCACATCCTTTTGAACTACGAGTGGGATGCGAAGGCCCTGCTCTCGGTCGTCCTCGTCGGGCTGCCCGAGCTGGCCGACCGCCTCGCCCTCCGGCGAAACCGCTCGCTCCTCTCGCGGCTCCACACGCGGCTCGCGGTCGATGCGCTCACGCCGGCCGACACGGCCGACTACCTCCGGCGGCGACTCGCCCGCGCCGGCTGTGAACGCGACGTCTTCACCGCCGACGCGGCCGCAATCCTCCACGAGGCCACGCACGGCGCGATGCGTGATCTCGACCGGCTCGCGTCCGCCGCTCTGCGACGGGCAGCGAAGACCGGAGCGCGCCTCGTCGAGCGCGACGCCGTCCTCGCCGTCATCGACGACAGCGG
>CAYHCW010000184.1:0-4829 GCA_964355025.1 uncultured Gemmatimonas sp.
GGCGCCGAACTCGACGCGCGCGTCAGCATCAACCAGTACGAGCAGGCGCAGGCGGCGTACGCGGCCAGCGCCGGCACCGACGAACAGGCGGCCAAGGCGTACCAGATTGCCGAGGTGCGCTTTCGCGAGGGCATCAGCACGCAGCTCGAACTCGACCAGTCGCGCACGCAACTGCAGCAGGCGCGCATGAACCGCGTGGTCGCTGCCCGCGACTTCGAGCTCGCCCGGCTGCGGTTGGCGCTGCTGCGGGACCTGCCTTTGGGTGGCAGCGGGGGGGGGCGGTGATGACTGCAACTACAAAGGAACCTTTACGCTTTACGCTGTACGCTTTACGCCGTCCGCTCAACCAACTGACGACCAAAAGACTCCTCTCTGATATCAAGACCATGACGCCACTTCGTCTGTCGTACTCTGTCGTACTCGCCGCTACTGTCGTTCTCTCCGCCTGCAGCGGTAAGTCCGACGCCGCCGCCGCCGCCCCCACCGTCGTGCTTGTCGGCCCCGAAGCCGTGACGGTCGCCGATGTGAGCATGCTCTCCATTGGTCCCGCGCTCAGTGGCACGCTGGTGGCCGAACGCACGGCCGCCATTCGCGCGGAAGTGGCCGGGCAGGTGATGGCCATCCTGCACGAGCCGGGCGACCGGGTGGGCGCCGGCGACGCGCTGGCGCGCATTGATGATCGCGCCATCGCCGACGCCTGGCTGTCGGCGCGCAGCGGCGTGACGCAGGCCGAACTGGCCGCCGACATCGGCAAGCGCGAACTCGAGCGGGCGCTGAAGCTCAACGCCGCCGGCGCCATTGCCGACCGCGACCTGGAGAACGCCCGCCGCGCCAACCTCGGCGCGCAAGCGCAGCTTGAGGATGCCAAGGCGCGCCTCGCGCAGGCGCAGAAGCTCAAGGACGCCACGGTGGTGAAGGCGCCGTACAACGGCATCGTCGCCGAGCGCACGGCCAGCGCCGGTGACGTGGTGGCGCCGGGCGCACCGTTGTTTACCGTGGTGGATCCAACGACCATGCGGCTCGAGGCGAACGTCCCGGCGGGCCAGCTGGGCGCCATTCGCCTGGGCGCACCGGTGGTCTTTTCTGTCACCGGCTACCCGGAACGGAAATTCACGGGCACGATCTCGCACATTGCGCCGAGCGCCGATGCACAGACGCGCCAAGTGCGCGTGATTGCGCGCATTCCCAACGCCGGCGCCGGCCTCGTGGCCGGGCTGTTTGCCGAAGGGCGCGTAAACAGCACGGTACGCGAGGCGCTCACTGCGCCGCAGAACGCCATCGACCAGCGCGGCATTCGCCCGGTGGTGGCTCGGCTCAAGGGCGGCAAGGTGGAGCGCGTGGAAGTGACGCTCGGCGCGCGCGACGAAGCCACCGAGCGCGTGGAGATCACGAACGGCGTGTCCCGCGGCGACACGCTGCTGGTGGGCGCGGCGCTGGGCATCACCGCCGGCACGCCGCTCAAGGTGAGCGCGCCGTCGGACAACGCCCCCAAGAAGAACTAACCGAGGCCCCCCGTGTTCATCTCCGATTTCGCCATCAAGCGCCCCATCGTCACCATCGTCTCGATGGTGGCGCTGGTGGTGTTCGGCATCTTCTCGCTGCTCCAGCTGCAGACCGATGAGTTCCCTGACATCGCGCAGCCCATCATCAACGTGGCCATCGTGTATCCCGGCGCCTCCCCCGACGTGGTGGAACGCGAGGTGCTTGACCGTGTGGAGGAGGCGGTGGCCGGCATCAGCGGCGTGGACCGCATCAACGGCAGCGCGCAGGACGGGCTCGCCAGCGTCACGGTCTTCTTCGTCTTCGAAAAGGACCTGCAGCAGGCATCGCAGGACATCCGCGACAAGATCTCGACCATTCGCAGCGAGCTCCCCGTCGAGATGAAGGAGCCGGTGCTCAGCCGCTTCGACCCGGCCGACGCGCCCATCGTGCAGTTGTCGCTGAATTCGACGACGCTGTCGGCGCCGGAACTGACGCGCATTGCCGACCCGGAGATCACGCGCTCGCTGCGCGGCATTGCCGGCGTGGCCGAGGTAAACGTACTGGGCGGCGTGCAGCGCGAGCTGACGGTGGAGATCAAGCCCGACGCCATGCGGCAGGCCGGCGTGAGCGTGGGACAGCTCGTCGGCGCCCTGCAGCAGCAGAACCTGGCCGTGCCGGTGGGTTCGGTGCGCGGCGCGCTCGAGGACCGCTCCATCCGGCTCAAGGGCAAGCTGGAGACGCCCGAAGACTTCATGAACATCGTGGTGGCCCAGCGCAACGGCAAGAACATCCGCCTCGGCGAGGTGGCGGTGGCGAAGGACGGCACCGCCGAGCAGGGCACCGCCGCGCTGTACAACGGCAAGGACGCGGTAGCCCTGCTGGTGAAGAAGGCCAAGGGCTACAGCACGACCGAGGTGAGCACCAAAGTGCTGAGTGCCGTGGAGAGGATAAAGGAGACACTGCCCAAGGGAACGACGATCGACGTCATCCAGAACTCCGGCGAGCGCGTGGACCGCAGCGTGCGCAACGTGCAGGAGGCGCTGGTGGAGGGCGCGGCGCTGACGGTGCTGGTGGTGTTCCTGTTCCTCAACTCGTGGCGGTCGACGGTCATCACCGGGCTGGCGCTGCCGGTGTCGGTGCTCGCGTCGTTCATTGCCGTGTGGGCGTTCGGCTTCACGCTGAACACCATGTCCCTGCTGGGCCTGTCGCTGGCGGTCGGCATCCTCATCGACGATGCCATCGTGGTGCGCGAGAACATCGTGCGCCACATCGAGATGGGCAAAGACCACTTTCGCGCGTCGCACGAGGGCACCAACGAGATCGGCCTCGCGGTGGCGGCGACCACGTTCTCGATCGTTGCGGTGTTCGTGCCGATCGCCTTCATGTACGGCATTGCCGGGCAGTGGTTCAAGCCGATGGCGCTGACCATCGCCTGCGCGGTGCTCGTGTCGCTGTTCGTGTCGTTCTCGCTCGACCCCATGCTGTCGGCCTACTGGCCCGACCCGCAGACGGAAGCGCACGAACGCAAGAATCCCATCGCCCGCGCGCTCGACCGGTTCAATCAGTGGTTCGACCGGATGGGCATGAAGTACACGCGGGTCATCGGCTGGGCGCTCGACCACCGGGTGGCGATGATGGGCATTGCGACGGCGTCGTTTCTCGGCGCGGTCTGGCTGCAGGCCACCTTCGGAGGCTTTGGCTTCACCCCGCCGTCGGACCGCTCGGAGATCACCATCCAGGTGCGCACGCCGCCCGGCTCGAACCTCGAGTACACGCGGATGAAGACCGAGGAGGCCGCCCAACTGGCACGCAGCCACGCCGACCTGGTGAAGTACACGTTCACGACCATCGGTGGCAGCGCCTCGGCCATGATGGACCCCGGTGCCGCGCTCGGCTCGGCCGACCTTGGCCAGGTGTACGTGCGCCTTATCCCGAAGGCCGACCGCCCGTTCAATCAGGAACAGGTGGGTGAGATGTTGCGGCGCGAAGTGCCGCGCATCGGCGGCGCGGAGGTGGGGGTATTCACGAGCGGCTTCGGCGGTGCGCGCAAGCAGATCCAGGTGGAGATTCGCGGCAACGACGCCAAGGTGCTGCAGGGCGTGGCCGACAGTGTGCAGAAGCTCGTGCAGACGGTGGAGGGCGCGGTGGACGTCGACCTCAGCACCAAGGGGCAGAAGCCGGAACTCGAGGTGCAGCTGAACCGCGGTCTTGCCGGATCACTGGGCATCACCGTGGCTCAGGTGGCGCAGGCCATGCGCCCCGCCTTCGCCGGCATCGACGCCGGCGACTGGGTGGACCCGAGCGGCGAAAACCGCAAGGTGCGCGTGCGCCTGTCGCCCGAGTCGCGGCGGCGCGCGAGCGACGTCGAACAGCTGCCGCTGACGGTCGGCGACCCCAGCCGGGCCATGACGATTCCGCTTGGGCAGATCGCGACGGTAAAGCAGGGACTGGGCCCGGCGCTCATCTCGCACCTCGATCGAGAGAACGTGATCATCGTGCAGGCCAACACGCAGGGGCGCAGCCTCGGCGAGGTGAACGGCGACATCGACAAGGTGCTGGCGACGTACGCGGTGCCGCCGGGCGTGCGCTTCTCGGCTGGTGGCGAAGTGAAGGACCAGCAGGAGGTGTTCGGCCGCATGGTGGCCGCCCTCGGCCTCGCCGTGCTGCTCATGTACCTCATCCTCGTGATGCAGTTCGGGTCGTTCATGGACCCCATCGCCATCATGATGTCGCTGCCGTTGTCGCTCATCGGCGTGGTGCTCGCGCTGCTCATCACGGGCGATACGCTGAACATCATGTCGATGATCGGCGTGATCCTGCTGATGGGCATCGTGGCGAAAAACGCCATCCTGCTCATCGACTTCGCCAAGTGGGGGCAGGAGCAGGGGCTGCCGCGGCGCGAGGCGATCATCGAGGCCGGGCGCGTGCGCCTGCGGCCCATCATGATGACGACGATGGCGCTGATTGCCGGCATGATCCCGGTGGCGCTGGGGCGCGGCGAAGGGGCCGACTTCCGCTCGCCGCTGGGCCGCGCGATCATCGGCGGCACCATCACGTCCACGCTGCTGACGTTGCTGGTGATCCCGACGGTGTACGAGATCCTCGACGACATCCGCCGCAAGTTCACCGGGATGTTCAACGTGCCGGTGCGGCCGCCAACCGACGAGTACATGGTGCCGGCGGAGTTGCGGAAGAAGGGGTAGCTTCGAAAAGAAGCTGTGGGCTCTACGCCATACGCTATCAGCCGAACGTACACACACAGGAAGGGCCGGGATCATCTCCCGGCCCTTCCTGTTGTGTACGGACAGCGTAGAACGTACAGCGTAGAGCTTAAAGCTGCTGTACGC
>CAYHCW010000184.1:4929-6196 GCA_964355025.1 uncultured Gemmatimonas sp.
TGCCGCACGCCCAGCGGGCCACCATCGGGGCGCTTGTGCGCCGCGAACCACGCCTTCTGTGCCGGCGTCAGCAGCGCCTCCACGTTCACGCGGAGCGCGTCGAAGTCGGCCTTCATCGCGTCCATGATCGGCTGGCCCTTGTCGAGAATGGCGCCCACCTCGGCCCGGGTCTTGCCGGCCTTCACGGCCGCACGGGCTTCCTCGTGGATCGCCTTGAGCTGGTCGAACTGCGCCTTGTGCGCGACGCCGAAGGCATCGTGCAGGGCCTTGATGGACGCCTTCTGCGCATCCGTCAGCTTGATGCTGTCGGGGAGCGCGCGGTCCATGATCGGGCCACGCGGCACGCCGGTCGCGGCGTCCGTCGTCGCGGCCTGATCAAACACCAGCACCGCACTTTCGTCGTTGCGGGGGCTGGTAGCCGAGTTGTCGCAGCCGACGACCAGGATCGCGGCGGCCGCAAGAGCGCCAATTCTGATTCTCACGTGTCATCCTCCAGAAATACCCCGGCTTACCCCGGGCAGTGGCGCAGGTGCTATGCAGAGGTTCGGGGGACCTGCACCAATTGGGACGGCGCAGTCGCTTGAACGTTAACACCCTTCTGGCAGCCTGAAGGTCAACGGCTACCGCCCCGCCCGGAGGAGCAGCGCCCAGGCCGTGGCGAGGGTCTCCTCGGTGGTTCGCAGGTTCCCGATGGCTACCCGAAGCACGTACCGGTCGCCGAGCCTGGTGTGCGAGATGAAGACTCTGCCACTCTCATTGACCTGGGCCATGATGGTGGCGTTGTGGTCGGCAATCTGCTGCTCGTCGGTCTCGCCCTCGGGAACGTGCCGGAAGCAGATGGTTGAAAACGGGACTGGGGCGCAGACCTGCCACCCATCCCCTGCGGTACCCACCCAGCCGGCAAAGGTCCGGGCCAGCTGACAATGGTGACGGATGCGGTCGGCGATGCCGTCGGCACCGAACGCCCGCACTACCATCCAGAGCTTGAGCGCCCGGAACCGGCGGCCGAGTTGGAGGCCGTAGTCCATATAGTTGAGCGCTTGGTCGCCATCCTCCGTCGCCAGGTACTCGGGGACCAGCGAAAAGGCGCGGCGCAGGGTGGCCGGCTGTCGCGTGAAGAGGACGGAACAATCCATCGGGGTGAACAGCCATTTGTGCGGATTCACCACCAGCGAGTCGGCCAGGTCGATGCCGGCGAACATCGCGCGCATCTCGGGCACGGCCATCGCCGAGCCGCCGTAGGCGCCATCGACGTGCAGCCAGAGGC
>CAYHCW010000185.1:0-1643 GCA_964355025.1 uncultured Gemmatimonas sp.
TCTGTCGTACTCTGTCGTACTCTGTCGTACTCTGTCGTACTCTGTAGTACTCTGTAGAACTCTGTCGTTCTCTGCGCTACGGATTCCTATCCGTGCAAATCCCAGCGCCGGTGTTGGGATTGTTCGTCTCTGCCAGTGGCAGCGGCAGCGTCACATCCACGCCATAGTTGCCACCCTTGTGCCAGGCGCCCGTGGGGAAGACCGACGCCGCGGTCCGGCCGTACTGCCGGATGAGGCGTCGCATGTCACCCGTGCGGGGGGCGCGCCAACAAATTCCAGCAATTATGGGTACGACAATACCGCGGAATTCGTTGGATGCCGAGGGGCGGAGCTCACCCGCGGGTGCGAACGAACGAGGCGCCCGGCCAATGGCCGGGCGCCTCACTCTGTTGCCGCCTTAACCCCGGCCTAGAAATCGCCGCAGAGCTTGGCCATGATCGATCCATTCACGACGGGTCCCGGAAGGGGCGGGGCACCAGCCATGCTGGGCACCGTGCCCGATCCCTGGATGCCACACACGGAGCCGCCGCCACCCTTCCAGGCCGAGAACTTGTCGCTGACAAACTGCGCCACGCTGTTGATCGCGGCATCGGCGCCGGGATACCCGGCCTCAAACGCCGGCACGCGACTCTTGATCAACGCCGCGAGGGTTGACGCACCGAACGACCCATCGCCGGTCGAGCCCCCGAGCTTCACCTGCACGGATGGCATCGCCGCCAGGGTCCACGGTGCCGAGGCGTTCGGATACACCACGAATGTTGGCCACGACAACAGCCCGACGGTCGTCATCTCGAAGTTCGTTGCCCAGTTGTTCCATGCGTCCTTCAACGAGTTCACAAACGCCAGCTTGATGGCGTCCGGTGCGGTGCCCATCGCGCTGTACACCGGACCCATGATGTAGCCGATGCCGCCGTCCACGTTGCCGCGCTGGATCTTGCCGTAGCCGCCCGTGATGCTCCCCTTCACGGTCGCCTGCGCGATGGCGGCCCGAATGCCGTTCTGCGCGCCGGTCTTCGCGGTGTTGGCCCAGTCGGTCCACTGGGGAATCGCGTAGACCGTGTACGCGGTCTGCCACTTGATCGTGCGCAAGCTCCGGTCGGGCCCCGTATCGCCCAGCGTATTGCTGGGATCGACGTAGCCGGCAAAGTTGTGCGTCCCGGCGGTGGCAGGCCAGATGAACTTCGCCTCCGTCTGCTGGCCGGCCGGCACGTTGGCGGCGATGCCCGACGCAATCGTCTGGCCGCTGCGATCGATGCGCCACGGGATGTTCATCGCGACGTTACAGTCGTTCGTGAAGTTGAGGTAGATCTCCACCCCCTGGCCGGCCACGGGATTCGCCGTTTGCCTGGGGAGCACGTAGAAGCCGGTAATGTGGTACTTCGACGTGGCGGTGCACTTCGGCGCCACCATGAGTGTCTGCGTCGTCGTCGGCAGTGGAGAGATCTTCTGCGTGGTGATCTGCCCCTGCACCGCCACGCTCGGCACCAGCACGAGGAGCCCTGCAGTCCATCGGAATACGCGAGACACGGCCATCATCGACCTCTCGGGGGCAAAAGTAGGGAGAGCGAACGGGGGAACATAGTCACGCGCGCGCGGCTCCGATGTGCGGCACGTCACAGTGGCGCCCCGTGGGTGGTGCGCGG
>CAYHCW010000185.1:1743-6180 GCA_964355025.1 uncultured Gemmatimonas sp.
GCGCGCGGCTCCGATGTGCGGCACGTCACAGTGGCGCCCCGTGGGTGGTGCGCGGCGCCCTCGCGCTCCATCTTTCTGCCCCTAATGGAAATCGACCCCCCGATGCACGCCGCGCGACCCACCGAGGCCATTCGCAGCGCGCTGAATGTGAGCCCGCTTCGCACGCAGCGGTTCCGGGCGTTTTTCCGCGGGCATCTCGTGTATTTGGCGGTGATTTTCGCGGCAATTCTGCTCGAGATGGGCTTCTCCTCGGCCGTGCCGTTCAGCTTTCGCTACCTCGTCGACAAGGCGCTGATCAAGCACGACGCGGTGGCGCTCGCGCGCGTCCTGACGCTGCTCGGGGCCGGTGCGGTGGCGGTGACCGTGGTGGGGCTCTGGCGAGACAGGCTGTTCGCCGTGGTGCAGACCGACGTGATCGCCCGCATCCGGCAGGAAATGTTCGCGCACCTGCAGCGGCTGCCACTCGATTTCTATGCCCGCCACAAGCGCTTCGAGATCATGCTGCACTTCAAGCGCGACTTGGGCATGCTCGAGTCGTATGCCACGGTATTGGTCGCACGCGCGATCCTGCCGTTGCTGAAGATCCTGACGTCGGGCGTGCTGATGTACGTGGTGGACTGGCGGCTGGGCCTCGCGAGCACTGTCCTCCTGCCGCTCAGCTATGTCGGTCCGCGACGCTACAGCCCGCGCGTCATGGCGGAGTTCACGAACCGCAAGCTCCAGGAGGGGATGGTCGAGGATGTGGTGAAGGAGAGCGTCGGCGCCCAGACGCTGGTGAAAGCGTACGGGCTGCAGGCCAAGTACCTCGGTGACTTCAACGGGCGCAACGCCGCGCTGGCCGCCACCAGCGTCCAGTATTCGTACTACGGGGCGCTCGTCCGCCGCACGGTGAGCGTTGGTTCGCTGCTGAGCCTCGTCGCCGTCATGGGGATCGGTTCGTTCATGGTGTGGCACGACGCGCTCACGATCGGTTCGCTCGCGGCATTTCAGGCGCTTTTCGTGGGACTGAACTACGCGCTCGCGGACTTCATGCAGAATCTTCCGGCCATGATGCAGGCCCGCGATGGCCTGGTGGCCATCGACGGGCTCCTGCAGGAACAGCCGCTGGTGGCTGATCACCCGGCGGCGGAACCGTGCGGCCCACTGACGAGCGGGATTGCCTTCCGCGACGTGGTCTTTGGCTACACCTCGGAGGAGACGCACCTGGCCGGTGTCACGTTCGCCATTCCACGCGGCGCCAGTGTGGCGGTGGTGGGCAGCAGCGGGTCGGGCAAGGGCGCCATTCCCAACCTGCTCGAACGGTTCTACGATCCGCGGGGCGGCGCGGTGTTCATCGACGGTCGCGACGTGCGCACGCTGACGCAGGAATCCGTGCGCGCGCGCATCGGCGTGGTCTTCCAGGATCCACTGCTGCTGGAAATTTCGGTGAGCGACAACATTCGGTGCGGCAAGCTGCTTGCGACCGACGAGGAGATCGTCGCCGCGGCCAAGCGGGCCGACGCGCACGCCGCGATCGTCGCGCTGCCGAGCGGCTACGACACGGTGGTGACGGAGCGCACCAAGCTCAGCCACCTGCAGCGGCAGCGGCTGTCGCTGGCTCGGGCGCTCATTCGCCAGCCGGATGTGCTGGTGCTCGACGATGTGACGGCGATCCTCGACCAACAGGCCGAAGAGGCGTTTACGGCCACGACCGCGCGCCTGCGTCCGGGGATGACGGTGGTTGAGATCTCCGGCCGTCTGGCACCGATTGCGGGGATGGACGCGATCATCGTGCTGGACCAGGGACGCATCGTCGCGGAGGGATCGCACGCGGCGTTGTGCGCACGTCCGGGCCCCTACCGGGACCTGTGGGACAAGCAGGACGGCTTTTCGTTCAGCGCGGACGGAGAGAACGCCCGCGTCACCATCGATCGCCTGCGGGAGTTCCCGATCTTTTCGGCCCTGAACGCGGCGCAGCTCCAGGAGGTGGCCGGGTTCTTCACGTCGGAGACGGTGGCGGCACACCGCGTGGTGGTGCAGGAAGGAGATCCGGGCGAGCACTTCTACATTATCGTGCGCGGGATGGTCGACGTGACCAAGCACGTCAACGGCGACACGGAGCTTCACGTCGCGACGCTCGACGCGGGCGACTACTTTGGCGAGGTGTCGCTGCTGCGCAATGAGCCGCGCACCGCAACCGTCCACACCCTGGCGCCGACGGTGTTCCTCGTGCTGCACCGCGGGCACTTTGCGCGGCTGCTGGAGACGACGCCCGGGCTGCGGGAGTCTCTCGAGTCCAACCTGCGGCTGCGCACCGAAGCCGAGCAGCAGATGCGCGTGCAGAGCGGCATCGGCGCCGGCATCCGCCGGGAGTCGCGAAGCGTCCGCCTCGCGCTGCCGCAGGTGGCGGAGATCACCGAGTCCATGTAGTTTCGCGCGTGTTCTCGTTCGACGTCCCACGCTGACGTTCTTCAAGGCGCGTGCCTGTAGCGGACATGTCGGCCCACCGCACCCCACCGCAGGAGTCGTGATGGCGTTTCGTCAATGCGTTCGTGCCTTGCCCGTGGCGCTGGCGCTCGCCGCGTTGCCGCTCGGGGCGCAGGCCGATGCGCGGACCAGCACCGCGTGTACGGTTCCGCTGCCCACGGCACAGCCAGGCACGGCGAGCGCACAGTACGGGTTGACCCACGCCTGCTCGGATTCCCTGCGCGCAGCGCTGGTGGATGAGCAGTTCGACAAGGCGCTGCGGATTCTGTTTGGCCAGACGTACAACCCAAAGATGGCCAACTGGGTGGTGTTCGTTGACCGCGCAGGGGTCGTGCGGCAGGCGGTGATGCAGGCCGGCCGTCGCCAGCCCTTGCTGCGTGCGCAGAAGTATGTCTATGCCACCGTCTTCCTTGACGATCCGCCGACGCGCCAGCCGACGAGCATGGAGTGGCCGACACTCGAACTGTCTCGCCGGTCCATGGACTACGCCAAGGAGTCGTTCACGACCTTCCTGGTCACCAGCTTCGGCGCAGGCCGGGTGCAGGGCGGCGGCGAACCGGTGCGCACCGTCATGGACATCGACCGGTCGGTGAAGCTCCGTCGGATGACGACCGACACGACGCGGTCCATGTGGTTCGGGTCGGCACGGCTGGAGATTGGCGAGAACACGGACGTGCAGTTTGCGCTCAATGCGGTGGGCGCCGAGACACTGCCCGGCGGACTGACCCGCATCACGACGACGGTCAACAACGCGAAATCAGGACGTATGGAGTTCGGTTTGACCATCGGTTCGTCGTTCGGCCCCGGCCTCAAGTCGGAAGAGGGCTCCGGAGTGACCGTGAACTACGGCGCGCAGTCCAACGTGTTCGTGACATCGTACGTCAACCTGATTCGTCCTCACCTGCCGCGCGTGCACCGCTCGCTCGGTTTTGTCGTCGGCACCAACATCGCGCGCGGCAACATCCTGGACGAAGTGCTGGCGGGCATTGGCCTGGGGCGGGTGCTGGGTGACGCCGGCGTCGTGCTCGGCGTGGTCTACCGTCAGGTGCATTCGACCTACACGGATTCGGTACTCCAGCGCCCGGTCACTGAGACCAAACGCGTGCCGCGGTTCTTTCTGGGATTCGACGTGCGCATGTAGCCGTGGCGCACGCGGTACGCGTCAGTCGTTGACGGCGGTAGCCGCATGTCGCTCCGAACGCTGCGGTCGAATACGCGCACTTTCTCTTGCGCGCGAGTGGGTGACGGAATGGAGGGACACAAACAAGGAGGTCCGAAAAGGACCTCCTTCGCATGTCCAACAGCCAGTCTCGGCTGTCGAGCAACTTCCGTGTTTCCAATCACTCACCAAGAGCCACAGGTCGGGATTGAACCGACGACCGCTTGTACAGCCGCGAAAGGGCATCCCAGTTGTAGAGCCACCGCTCGTCTTGGCGACCGGACTGCCTGCCACCGTTGCGCCTGTCAACCCGCTGAAATCCACCAGCCGAGTGGCAACCGAACGGCAACGGCTCCCGTCCGTAGCACGCGCCAAGCCGCTCGACCTCCGCCCACCTCCCTGCCCCGCGCACTCGCCTGTCGCCTTGGGTGATCGCGCTACGGCACCACACAGGGACTGGCCAGCTTCAACGCCCCACGGAGAACTCCACGCGCTTTGGCCTGCTCCTACCACACCAACATCCAGATCGAGGCGCAGGCTGCCTTGTAGGCTACGCCTGTGCCCGTAGCGAGGACACGATGAGCGGCTGGACCGAGACACCACAGGAAGTCGCAGAGCGGGTGAGGAAAGTGAGGGTTGGCTGGGGTGACTTCGTGCGGAGTCTCGAATGGAGCCGCTGCGTACACCTCACAGTCGACGGAAATTGGTCTGCGGAGCGCCTTCAGCAACGGTTTGAACGCGAGTTCGTGCGGTTCGCCACGAAGGTGTTGCAGGGTCCAGTGCGATATGCGTTTGTGATCGAAGGTGGACCG
>CAYHCW010000186.1:0-6164 GCA_964355025.1 uncultured Gemmatimonas sp.
CCCGTCTGGTAGTGCTTGGCATAGTTCGCGAGCACGCGCGGGTCGAGCGCCCAGTGCTCGTTGAGCTGCGACGGCAACTCGACGAAGTCCGTGGCTACGTTGGTGCCCGTGAGTCGCGGGTATTCGACGCGCGGGAGCATCGCATGCAGCGCGTGCCCCATCTCGTGGAACATCGTCGTGACGTCGTCGTAGCTGAGCAGCGCGGCCTCACCGGCAGCCGGCTTGCTGAAGTTGCCGACGTTGTAGATCACCGGCTTCGCCTTGAGCAGCCCCGCGTAGTCGACGAAGGCGCCCTCCCAGGCGCCGCCGCTCTTGTTGTCGCGCTTGAAGTAGTCGCAGTAGAAGAGTGCTATGGACGTTGTGTCGGCGTCGAACACCTCGAACACGCGCACATCCGGGTGGTACACCGGCAGGTCCTTGCGCTCCGTGAACGTGAGCCCGAAGAGCTCGTGCGCGGCGAAGAACACCCCGTCCTTCAGCACGCGGTCGAGCTCGAAGTACGGTTTCAGCTGGCTCTCGTCGAGCGCGTACTGCGCCGTGCGCACCTGCTCGGCGTAGTGCTGCCAGTCCCACGGTTCGATCGTGAAGCCGCCCTTCTGCTGGTCAACGAGCGCCTGCATCGCCGTCACCTCGGCCGCCACCTTGCCGTTGATGGCGGGCACCATGTCCGTCAGCAGCTTGAGCGCGCGCTCGGGCGTCCGTGCCATCTGGTCGTCGAGCACGAATGCGGCGATGCTCGGGAACCCGAGCAACTTCGCGCGGGCAGCACGCACGGCAGCGAGCCGCAGCACGAGCGCGCGCGTGTCGTTGCTGTCGCCGCGCTCGGCGCGCGTGGTGGACGCGCGGTAGAGCCGCTCACGCACAGCGCGATTGACGAGGGACACCTGATACGGCTGCTGCGTCGTGTTCTGCAGTGGCAGCACCCACTTGCCGTCGAGCTTGCGCTCCTTCGCGGCATCCGCCGCCGCGTTGATGTCCCCGTCGCTCATCCCAGCGAGCTCGGCCTTGTCGCTGACGACGAGCGCCCCCGCCTTGCCGGCCGCCAGCAGGCGGATCTGGAAATCGGTGCTGAGCTTCGACTCCTCCTCGTTCAGCGTGCGGAGCGCGGCCTTGTCGGCCTCGGAGAGGAGCGCCCCCGCGCGCACGAAGTCCTTGTAGTAGCGCGCCACCAGGAACTGCTGCACCGGGTCGAGGCCGAGTGTGGTGCGGGCATCGTAGAGCGTCTTGATGCGGGCAAACAGCGCGGGGTTCATGTGAATCGCGTCGGCGTGCGCCGCGAGCTTGGGCGCGAGCACCGTTTGCAGCCCTTGCAGGGTGTCGCTGGTGTTCGCCTGCGTGAGGGCCCCAAAGACGCTGTAGGCGCGCGTCAGGAGCTGCCCCGAGCGCTCCATCGCGATGATCGTATTGTCGAACGTCGCGGGGGCCGTGTCTGCGGCGATCGCGCCGACTTCGGCGATCTGCAGGGCCATGCCCTCTTCAATGGCCGGCTGAAAGTGCTCGTTGCGGATCTTGTCGAAGGCAGGGGCCTGATACTGCAGGGGACTCGGGTGGGCGAACGGATTGTCGGACGTGAAGGTCATGGTGGGCTTGGGGCTGCTGCAGGCGAAGAGGGCCAGGCAGAGTGCCAAGGCCGGGCGACGGGCGGGCATCGCAGGATACCGTATGGTGGAAGGAGAGGAGTTCCGGGGGGAGAGGAGAATGGACCGCGGCAATGGAAGCCGTAGCAAGAAGATGGCGAGGCGACTGGATGACCGCCACGCAGGCAGGCGATGCGGTTCACGAGCGCGTAGAATAGAGCGACTCTTCTTTATCACGGTTTCGGTTCCTGCCCTGACCCGCGCCAGGTGCTTGCATGCCACTTTTCACGCGACACGACGGTGATCTGGTGCAGGGTGAGTCGCCCATGCGGCGCATCATGCCGTACCTCATGCCAAGCCGGAACGGCAGCATCGTGCTGCACGATTCCGCCTTCCGCATCGAGGACACCCGCGTCTGGCTGAAGGCGTACAATCGCACCCACGCGGAGCGCGCCACGCTGTTCCACCTGCTGGCGTACGCCGTGGCCCAGACCCTTCACGCGCGCCCGGCGCTGAACCGCTTCGTCTCGGGCGGACGGCTCTACCAGCGTCGCGGTGTCCAGGTGTCCTTCGTGGTGAAGAAGGAACTGCGGGACGATGGCCAGTCCACCACGGTGAAACTCGAGGTCGCAGCGGGCGAGCGCTTCGCCGAGTTTGCGTCGCGGCTGGCCGACGCCGTCCACGACGCGCAGGACACCGAGCGCACGGTGGACCGGGAGACGGCGTTGATCATGCGCTTTCCCGGCCCGATGGTGCGGGGCCTCGTCGCGCTGGCGCGGCTGCTCGACCGCTGGAACCTGTTTCCCCGTTTCATGACGGCGTCCGATCCGATGTTCGCCAGCATCTTCCTCGCGAACCTGGGATCGGCCGGCATCAGCGACGCCTACCACCACCTCTTCGAATACGGCACCGTCTCCATTTTCGGCGCCGTCTCCGCGCCGGGACGCATGCCGTTTGTCGAGGGAGAGACGATGGTGGTGCGGCCGGGCCTCCGGGTACGCTGGAGCTTCGACGAACGCATTCACGACGCCTTCTACGGCGCCCGGTCGCTCGACCTGGTGCGTCGCATCCTGGAGTCTCCGCAGGCCCACCTGGGTGCCCCGGAGGGCGATCCGGCCTTCACTCACGAGGACCGCCCGCGGTGACGCACGCGTCCGACCATTTCGAGCTCGTCAAGTGGTACCTCGACGCCGTCGAGCCCGACGGTACGGCGACCATCGCGTACTGGGCATCGCTCGCGTGGCTCGGCGTCGACGTGACCTGGCACGATGTGTCGCGCTACGTACCGGGGCAGCCGCCGCTCGAGAGCTCGAGCTTGCGGCGGGTGCCGCCGCCGGCGGTGACGGACCGTCACATCACCTGGCAGTCTGACCGCCTCGGGCTCGCGAGCGTCCACGAGGCTGCAACGCCCCCAATCACCGTCACGCTGCTCGACGATGCACACGGACGCATCACGTGGGAGTGCATTGCGCCCTCGGCCCGGGCGCGGTTCGACCGCGCGGGCGCGACGACGGAAGGCACCGGATATGTGGAGCGCATCACCATGACCGTGCCGCCCTGGCAGCTGCCCATCGACGAGCTGCGATGGGGACGCTGGATGAGCGACGACGCCGCAACCTCGCTGGTCTGGATCGACTGGCGCGGCGCACTGCCGCGCCGCTGGGTGGTGTGCAACGGCGCACTGCACGAGGCCGCGTCGGTGCGCGACGACGGCATCGACCTCCACGCCGGACGGCTCGCGCTCGGCGTGCCCCGCGCGCTGCACACCCGGTCGGTTGGCAAGATGCTGCGTGGACTCGCGGGCCTGGCGCGCGTGGCGGCACGCATTCCGCTGTCGTGGGAAGAACACAAATGGTGCAGCCGGGCCACGTGGACCGGCAGCGCGGGCGAGAGCGTCCCGGGGTGGGCGATTCACGAGATCGTGACGCTCACATGACGACGCCGCGCGTTCGGGAGCTCGTGCTGAAGCTCGGGTATGCCGCCCTGTTCGTCGGCGTGCTCCCCGCCCTGCTGGTGCTGTGGGCGTGGCGACTCGACGCCTGGGTGCGGCTCCCGGTGCCCGATGCCGCGTGGGCCGGCGCTGCGTTGGCGGTCGTCGGCACCGCCACGATGCTCTTGGGCACATTTGCACTCTGGCAGTACGGCGGAGGGCTTCCCATGAGCGCGTTCCCGCCCGAGCGGCTCGTCGCGCGCGGCGTCTACCGGTACGTGGCCGACCCGCTCTACGTGGGGGCCGTTGCGCTCGCGTTTGGAGTCTCGCTCGCCGTCGCATCGCCCGCCGGGCTGTGGATCGTGTCGCCGGTGCTGGCGCTGAGCTGCGTGGCGTGGGTGATGGGGTTCGAGCGCGAACATACGCGGCTCCACTTTGGTGCCGTGGCCACTCCGCTGCTGCGCCTCCCGGCCGACGTCGATGACGCGCCCACCGCGTGGCATCGCGCCGCGGTCTATGCGCTCGTCTTCGTGCCGTGGCTCGTGACCTACCTCAGCGTCGAATTCCTCGGCGCGCCGCCGGATGCGCCGTCGTCGTATTTCGCCATCGATTATCGGATACCCGTCGTGCCGTCTACGGCACTGGTGTACGAGTTCGTGTATCCCATGGTGGTGCTCGCGCCGCTGTTCGCGCGGCGGCAGCGCGACCTGCGGCTGTTCGCGCGTCGCGGGTTGTGGGCCATCGCCTTCATCATCCCGTTCTACCTGCTGGTCCCCGTCGTCGCCGAGCCGCGGCCGTTGCCGGGCGCCGGTTTCTTCGTGGCGTGGCTCGAGCTGGAGCGCTCCATCAACTCGCCGCTGACCGCGTTTCCCGCCTTTCACGTCGTCTGGGCGTGCATCGCCGCCTCGATGTACACGGTCACGTACCGCCACGGGCGGTGGATGTGGATTGCGGCCTTCGCCATCGGCGCGTCCTGCACGACGGTCGGCATCCACGCGGCGGCTGACGTCCTGGCGGCGCTCGTACTGTTCGCAGTACTCGCGCGGGGCGCCCAGCTTTGGGAACTGCTGCGCCGCGCGTCCGAGCGGGGCGCAAACTCGTGGGCCGAGTGGCGCGCCGGGCCCGTGCGCCTCATGAGCCACGGGTTGTACATCGGACTCGCCGCGTTACTCTGCGTCCCGGTGGCCATCTGGCTCGGCGGGCCGCATCTGTTGTGGTGGACGCTGGCGGCGACCATCGCCGGCGCGATCATCGCGTCGCTCTGGGCCCAGGTCATCGAGGGGTCGCCGCAGTTGCTTCGCCCCTTCGGCTATTTCGGCGGCATGCTTGGCCTCGTCGGCACGGTGGGTGTGGCAGCACTGGCGGGCGCCGATGCGTGGCGCCTGCTCGCGTCGTTCACGGTGGCGCTCGCGTTCGGGCAGGGGCTCGGTCGGCTGCGCTGCCTCGTCAATGGCTGCTGCCACGGCAGGCTTGCCAACCCGGCGGTCGGCATCCGGTACGTGCATCCGCGCCCGCGGCCTGCGCGACTGGCAAACCTCGGCGGCGTGCCCATTCACCCCACGCAGGTCTACTCGCTGCTCTGGCTGGTGGCGGTGGGGTGCGTGCTGGTGAGGCTCTGGTTGCTGGCTGCGCCGTTGTCGTTCATCGCCGGGATGTACTTCGTGCTCGTCGGGCTCGGACGGTTCGTGGAGGAGCACTACCGGGGCGAGCCGCAGACCGCCGTGATTGCCGGGTTCCGGCTGTATCAGTGGCTGACGCTCGCGTTCGTCATCGGTGGCGCGGCATTGACGACGCTGCCATCGGCCAGCGCGCCAGCACCGACGCCCATCGACGGCCGCACGATTGCCCTCGCGGTGCTCGTCGCGGTGATGGGCGTCGCAAGCTTCGGGATGGACGTGCCAGGGTCGAACCGGCGCTTTTCGCGGCTGGCCTAGGCGCTCGCGACACCAGGGCGACGCCGGAGTTCCTCCGCCCTGCCAACGGCAGGACAGCCGGCGACGTAGTAGATTCGCGCCACTCCACCCACACGCAGGGACCCCTCAGATGCGCTCTCGTGCACTCGCGTTGCTGACGCTCGCCGCGCTGCCGTCGCTGGCCACCGGCCAGTCCATCGACTCGGCAACCGTCGCCGCCATGAAGTGGCGCAACCTCGGGCCCGCCAACTTCATGGGCCGCCTCTCGGACGTCGTCGGCATTCCTGGCCCCAGCAAGACGCTGTTCATCGCGGCGGCGGCGGGTGGCGTGTGGAAGACCACCAACAACGGGCAGACCTGGCGACCGGTGTTCGACGACAAGCGCGTCGCGTCGCTGGGCACGATGGCCATCGCGCCGTCGGACACGCAGCAGGTCTGGCTCGGCACGGGCGAACCGCACTCGCGCAACTCCATCGAACCCGGCGCCGGCATCTACAAGTCGGTCGACGGCGGCATCACGTGGAAGTTGATGGGGCTCGAGAAGACCCAGCACATCGGGCGCATCGCCGTCGATCCGCGCAACCCGAATGTCGTATATGTGGCCGCGCTCGGCGCCGCGTGGAAGAGCAACGCCGAACGCGGGCTGTACAAAACCACCGACGGCGGCACCACGTGGCAGCTGGTGAAGTTCATCAGCGACAAGGCCGGCTTCGTGGACGTCGCCCTCGACCCCCGCAACCCTGA
>CAYHCW010000187.1:0-6161 GCA_964355025.1 uncultured Gemmatimonas sp.
GCCCCATGAGTCGCGCCAGTTGCTGCGACAGGAACTCGGGCTGGGTCACCTTCTTGGCCGTGCGACGATACACCGAGTCGCTGCGCTCCACTGTCTCGTACAGCGGCAGCCAGAGCGCCGAACCGATGGGGTCGTCCTCCACGCTCAGCTGGCCGGCCAGGTCGCCGCCCGCCACGAATGCCGACTTGTCGCCGCCGGGGGCAAAGTGGCGTCGCAGCGCGGCACGCACCCCTTCGGGATCCTGCAGTGCCTTTATTGCCTCCTCGTCGAGCGTGCGCTTGAGGCAATCAAGCGCGTACGCGACCACGGCATTGCCGTGCAGCATGAACGGCTGGGGCGCCGGCACGCCGGCGAGCGTGACCTCGGTGTGGTACAGCGGATGGACCTTGTCGCGCCGCGCCGTGAGGTCGTCATTGGACACATACAGCGTGTCGGCGAGCACGGGCTCTTCGACAATGCGGTCATCCCCGGTATCGCGGATGTAGCGATCCACGGCAATCGCGTACGACGAACAGCCTTCGAGCGTGAACCCGGGCTCGTACAGCGTGCCGTCGAAATAGTGCACCCCCTGCCCCGGCGCGTAGCCGTGCAGCTCGCAGGCGCGCAGGATCAGCTCGCGGGCCAGCGGCGGGTCGGCCAGCTGCACGGCGGGAATGGTCCAGCAGAGCGCTTCCCAGTCGCGAATCGTCACGCCCGACGGGTTCCACGGCGCGCGGCTTCGCATCAAATAGTACTGCGCGTCGTCGAGGCCGCGCCCCACGCCGTAGAAGTAGGCGAACAGCAGGTTGCGGTTGACCAGCAGATCCACGGATTCCGTGCCCGTGCTCTGTTCGAGCGCCCGCAGCGCCTCACGCGTCGCTTGCAACAACGCGCGCCATCCGCGACGGCGCAGCACCGACACGGTGGCCTGGGCCCCGTCGCGCTCCGGGCCAGCGCCAATGTAAAAGGCGCACTCCACACGCTCGCCGCCAGCGACGGTGAACTCCCGATGCATCGCATACGATGGGGCGCTGCCGTCCGCGATCGTCACCGTGGCAACGTCGTCGCTGGCAATGGCCAGCGCCGCCAACCCCGGCGCGCTCGAACCATCGAGTACCACGGTGCCCGCCGCCCCCGTGCTGATGCGCGACGCGTCGTCGAGCGCGCGCGGCGTGCGCACGCGCAACTGCCGGTGCCCCAGTGTGCCCTCGAGCGACAGCGTGATGTGGTGCTCGGCCGTTCCCCGGTTCTCCACGGCCAGGGCGTACACCGCGCCGGCAATGTCGGCGTCGAGCCCGAACGGAGCAAAGAGCGTCCCGCGGACAATCAGGTCGCCCACCGTGGCGGTGAAGGTGGGCAGCCAGTGGAGCGCCCGCTCCCAGGCAATGCCACCCTGGGCCAGCTCAATGCGCTCCCCGTTCACGGTGAGCACCGGGCGGGCCAGTGCGGGCGCGTTGCCCGACAGAAAATCGTCGCTCCCCGCGAACTCCACGGCGGCCCGCGCCCCCCGGTGCAGCATGCCCAGGGCGTGAACCGATCCGTCCACGGGGTGTACGCACGGAAGCGACACCCAGTGGTTGCCGGTGACCTGCCAGGGAATGCTCGGGAGCGACGCGTCGCGCATTAGGTTTCGGGCGGAATGGTGTGATGTTAAGCTAGCTGGTCCGCGCTCTCAACGCCCCTTGGTGATGTTCCCACTTCGCCGCATCACGCTCTCGCTGTTCGTCCTGCTGGCCGCCTCGCGCCCAGCATTCGCGCAGCGCGTCCTCGGCGTTGGCGACGACGCGTCCACGCTGCCGCGGGGCGTCCTGCGCGTCACGGCCGGGGTGCTGTGGGAGCGCGCCAACGAACGCTACGACGCCGATGGCAAGTTGCGCGCGCTGGGCGCGGCCTCCTCGACGAGTTCCTGGAATGGACGCTACGACCCACGCCTCGCCGCGGCCGGCCCGCTCGTGTCGGCGCTCTCGGGACTCGCCGGCTTTGACGCGTCGCTCGGCGCGCTGTCCATTGCGCGCCGCGATGCGGCGGTTGACGGACCCATCGGCGTGGAGGTTGGCGTCTGGTCGCGCCTTACCGTCGGTGCGCGCGTGCGCGTGGCCAATCACGCCATCGAGCCCTCCGTGCGCGTCAATCCGGCGCGCGTGGAAGGCACGATGGGCTTCAATCCGGCGTGGAGCAGCAGCACCGCGCGCGACCGCAACACGCAATTGGTGACGCAGTTCGACAGCGCCGCCGCGCAGGTGACGCGCCGCATTGCGCAGTGCCAGGCCGCGCCAGCCACCGCCGGCTGCACGAGCGTGCTCGGCAACGTGGCCGGCGCGCAGGCGCTCGTGGCTGGCGCGAGAGTCTTTGCCACCGCGCTGAACCAGCTCTACGGCGGACGCAGCGGCGCCCTCGGCCTGCCCTTCGTTCCGGTGGGCAGCGGCGCGGCGCAGCAGGCCATTCTCCAGCGCGTGCTGGGGTATCGCGACCAGTTCTCGGCGTTCGGCAACAGCGCCCTGGGGACGCAGGGCCCGGCCGGCGGCGCGCTGTTCTCGCCCGCCGACCTCACCCGCCTGCTGACCGACTCGCTGTACGGGTACCAGCTGCGCCCCCTGCGTGCCGTGCACGCGTACAGCCCGGGCGAGATCGCCGTGCACGCCAAGCTGCGGCTTTTCCAGACCATCGGCGACGACACGGCGCGCATTCGCGGCTTCGCGGTGCGGCAAAGTGCCGGCGCCTCGCTGCGGCTCAGTGGCGGCGGAGCTCCCGCCGCGAACGAGGTGTTCGCACCGAGCACCGGCGAGGGAACGCGTGGATTTGCGGCGCAGTCGTTTACCGATCTTTGGTACGGCAATCGATACTCGGCCACGATCGTGCTCGGCTTCGACCAGGGCCAGTCCCAGGAGTTCATGATGCGGGTTCCCGACGCCTCCGGGCCGACGGTCGGCGGCGCGCCGTTCCCGTTGGTGATGGCCGCACGCGGCGTCTCGCTGTCGCGAACGCCCGCCGCGCGCCTCGACGCATCGGTGACGCCGCGCCTCGCCGTGACGCGCAGCATCTGGGTCGGCGGCTCGTGGGCCTGGTCGCAGCAGGGCGCCGACAGCTGGCGCGTCGCGGCGGCGCCCGCAGGAATCCCCGCGCTGGTTGCCGATGCGCAATCGTGGGCCGCCGGTACCGACTGGTCGGAGCAGCGCGTGGCGCTTGGCGGTACCTACTCCACGGTCGAGGCGGCGCGGCTGGGGCGTGCGCGCTTCGCGGTGGACGTCACGTACCAGCACCAGCAGTCCAGCGCCGGCCGCGGCTGGCGCGTGCCGAGGATCACCCGCGACGTGGTGAGCGTGCGCTGGTACCCGCGCCTCTGGGGGCGGTAGCAGGCGAAGCCGCGACGACACTCGCCGTCGCCAGCTGCTCCCGGGCGTGGGCACGACTCGTGGCGCTGTCGGCGTCGCCGCCCAGCATGCGCGCAATTTCCTCCACGCGCGCATCGCCATCCAGCACCACAATGTCAGCCGTCGTCACGCCGCCCCTGGCGGCCTTCTGCACGAGAATGTGGTGATGGGCGCGCGAGGCGATCTGCGGCAGGTGCGTGATGGCGAACACCTGATGATGATCGGCCACGCGGCGCATGGCGTCGCCCACCTGCTGCCCCACCTTGCCGCCGATGCCCGCGTCCACTTCGTCGAAGATCAGCGTCGGCACGCGATCGACGCGGGCAAGGATCGTCTTGAGCGCCAGCATCACCCGCGCGAGTTCGCCGCCCGACGCCACGCGCGACAGCGCCCGGCCCTCGTGCCCGATGTTGAGCGCCACGCGAAACTCGACGTCCTCGGCCCCGACGGCGCCGAGGTCGGCACGCGGCGTCAGCAGCACGTGAAACTTGCCCTCGGCGAGCCCAAGTCCCGGGAACTGCGCCTCCACCTGTTTCGCCAGCAGTGCGGCGGCCTGCGTTCGCGACTTGGTGAGCCCCTTGGCCGCGTCACGCAGGGCCGCGTCGGCGGCCGCCACGCGCGCATCGAGGTCGCGCAGGTCGAGTCCGGCGCTGTCGAGCAGCGCCAGTTCGGCGCGCGCCTCGTGACCCGTTGCCAGCACGGCCGCCACGCTGCCCCCGTACTTCTTGACGAGCCGGAACACGAGATCGCGACGGCGCTCCAGCTCGGCAAGCCGCGCGGGATCGTGCTCGATGCCCTCGCCGTACGCCGACGCTTCGCGCGCCAGTTCCTGCAGCGCGTAGTAGGCCGCGTCGTACAGCTCCTGCAATCGGGCGACGGTCGGGTCGATGCGCTGCAACGCGCCCAGCGACTTCTGCAACGTGCCCAGCTGCTGCAGCACCGAGGCCTCCTCGCCCTCGAGCACGCCGGAGAGTTCGCCGGCCAGCGCCCGCAGTTCCTCGGCGTGCGTGAGGCGGCGCGCCTCGTCATCCAGCCGCTGCTCCTCGCCGTCCACCAGCCGGGCGTCGCCAATCTCGCGCGCCACGTGCTGCAGGTAGTCCGCGCGTCGCTGGGCCTCGTCACGCCGCGTCGTCAGCTGCGACACCGCCTGCCGCGCCTCGACGAGGGTGGCGTGGGCGCGTGCGACGCGCACCGCCTGCTCCTGTGCACCGGCAAAGGCATCGAGGATGCGGCGCTGCGCCTCGGGGTCGAGCAGCGACTGCGCCTCGTGCTGGCCGTGCACGTTCACCAGCGCGCGCCCGATGTCGGCCAGCACGGTGGCCGTCACCGCCGTGCCGTTGATCCACGCGCGCGCCCGCGCCCCCGTCGTGGCCGGCACCTCGCGCTTGAGCACCAGCGTGCCGTCGTCGCAGTCGATGCCGCGCTCGTCGAGCAGCGTCCGCAACTCCACGGCCGCGCCGATGTCGAACGTGCCCTCCACCACCGCGCGATCGGCGCCGGCGCGCACCACGTCGGCCGTGGCACGCTCCCCGATCAGCAGGCCCAGCGCCCCCACGATGATCGACTTGCCCGCCCCGGTCTCGCCCGACAGCACGTTGAGCCCCGGCGCCAGCGGCAGCACCACGGATTCAATGATGGCGAAGTTGCGGATGCGGAGTTCGGTCAGCACAGCACAGGAGCTAGGTGGTAGGTGATAGGTGCTAGGTGCTAGGTGCTAGGTGCTAGGTGCCAGGTGCCAGGTGCCAGGCCTATACTGTGAACTGCGGAACTGACGATTTCGCGGATTCCACGGATGAGTTCGGCCGCGTCTCCAACATCCGTGCAATCCGCGAAATCGGGAGTTCCGCAGTTTGTCGTTCTTTGTCGTCCGCGCTGTGTCGCCTCGTACGGCTTACGGCGTACGGCGTAAAGCGTACAGGTTCTTCTGTACGTCCCTCAGTTGCTGTACGCAGCAGTTCTCACCCGTCGCGACCAACGAGCCCGCCCCACCCCATCTTGGCGCGCAGGCGGCCAAAGAACGACGCCCCATCGATGCGCACGATGTACACGTGATTGGCCGACCGGCGCACCGTCAGCGAGTGCCCGTGCAGCAGCGTAGTGCCAACCTGCCCGTCAACCGTCACCAAAATCTCCTCGGGCGCATCATCTGGTTGCATCTCGATCACCGCATCGGGCGACAGGATGAACGGACGGATGGCGAGCGCATGCGCCGCGACCGGCGTCACCACGATGGACGCCAGCGTCGGCTCCACGATCGGGCCGCCCGCCGACAGCGAGTACGCGGTGGACCCGGTCGGCGTCGAGATGACCAGGCCGTCCGCGGCCAGCGCGCCGAGCCGCTCCCCATTCACCGACACCTGCAGGCGCAGTACGCGGGCAAACCCGCCCTTGTGCAGCACCACGTCGTTCAGCGCGCGCAGCGGGTCGCCGATGGCTCCGCTGGCGCCGTGCGACCGCGCCTCCAGCGTCATCCGCGCCTCGGCGGTGAAGTCGCCGGCGGCGAAGCGCGGCAGCAGCGCCTTGAACTCCGACGCGCCGCACGTCGTGAGGAAGCCGAGCTTCCCCAGGTTCACGCCGAACACCGGCGCCTTGGCCCCGCCGAGCATCCGCGCCCCGCGCAGCAGCGTGCCGTCACCGCCAAAGGCGAGCAGGGCGTCGAGGTCGGCGCTCGGCGCCAGCGGCTGCGCCCCGGCGCCGGCCACCGCCATCAGGGTGGCCTCAAACGACAGCGACAAGCCCAGGCGCGGCGCCTCGGTCTTGAGATGCTGCACCAGCTCCTCGAGCCCGTCGTACCCGCTGTGTCCCACGACG
>CAYHCW010000188.1:0-6159 GCA_964355025.1 uncultured Gemmatimonas sp.
GTATACGTCGTAAGCTCGCGACACGTCGTGGGTGACGTCGGCGAGCACGGGGTAGGCCGCCGAGAGCGGCTTGGCAAAGACGATGAACGCCATGGTCGCGATGCCCACCGACATGCCGATGATGGCGTCGCGCTGGCGCGCGCGCTTGACGTAGATGCCCAGAAAGAAGCCTCCGAGGAGCGCGCCCTGCGTGAACGACGCGATCGAGAGGGCGATCACCACGACCGGGGTCCGTCCCTCGGGGAAGAGCAGCGCACCGCCGGTGAGGACGATGCCCCACGCGAGCGCGAACCAGCGGCCCATGCGGAACGTCTTGGGGTCGTCCACGCCGTGTCCACTGAGCGGAACGTAGATGTCGTGCGTCGTGGTCGCGGCGAGCGAGTTGATGGCGCCCGAGTGCGTGCTCATGGTCGCGGCGAGGATCGACGCGACCAGCAGGCCGATGAGACCGTGGGGCATGCGCTCGAAGATGAACGTCGGGAAGATCGAGTCGGGGGACTGGAACGCGGCGCCGCCGTAGAACGACCAGAGGCCGACGCCGACGGTCAGGAACAGCGCCATCAGCAGCACGACGGTGATGCCGCTGCCGATGATGGCCTTCTGCGCGTCGCGGAGCGAACGCGCCGACAACATGCGCTGGACGATCGTCTGGTCGGCCCCATGCGACGCCATCGTCAGCACGGCACCACCGATGATGCCGGCGAAGATCGTGAATGGACGGTCGATGCCGGTATAGAAATCAAAGATCCGCAGCTTGTCCTGCGCGTTCGCCGCCTGGATGATGCTCGTCCACCCGCCGGTCACCGAGCGCCCGACCAGGATGGCGGCGGCGATGCCGCCGGTGGCGTACACACCCGCCTGCAGCAGTTCCGTCCAGACCACCGCCCGCATGCCGCCCTTGTACGTGTACAGGATGGTGAGCACGCCCAGCACGAGGATCGCCGCCGGCATCACCCACTCCCGCGGCAGTGACGGGCCGATGACGATGGCGATGGGAATCGCCGACGCGAACACGCGCACCGAGTCCGCCATGGCCCGTGTTGCCATGAACACCACGGAGGTGAAGCGGCGCGTGGCCGGACCGAACCGCGTCTCGAGCAGCGTGTACGCGGTGACGAGGTCGCCCTGGAAGTACCGGGGCAACAGCACGTACGCCACGACGACACGACCAAGGACGTAGCCAAAGCAGACCTGCAGGAAGCCGAAGTTGCCGAGGTACGCGAGCCCCGGCACCGAGATGAAGGTGAGCGCGCTGGTTTCGGCGGCGACGATCGAGAACATCACCGCCCACCAGGGCAGCGAACGCCCGGCGACAAAGTAGTCCTTGGAGTTCTGCTGGTTTCGCCCCAGCCAGACGCCGAGTACGGTCGTGCCCCCGAGGTACAGCACGAGGACCAGCACGTCGAGGAATCCGAATCTCGGGCTCACGCGGCGTCCCGGGCAGCGCGGTCAGTCCACAACATACGCCTCCATGGCGAAGTACTCGGCCAGTCCCAGCTCGTCGAGGATCGAAGCCGTGTCCTTGTTGCGCTGCTCCACCCGCTGCCAGAACTCGCGGTCGTCCTGCCCGGGAAACGGCGCGGAGTCCTTCTGGCTCTGGTGCTTGAAGATGGCCTGGATCTTGAGTCGCAGCTCTTCCTGAGCCAGCGGCACCAGCCATGTTGCCTCGGTGACCGGCCACTCCTGCCACGCGCCCCGGTACAGCCAGACTTCCGGCGCGTGCCGCAGGTGCGGCGGGTCCGCGGCGCGGCGGCCATCGTCCGGTTGCGGGCCGCGCACGCGGTCGGGCCACAACTCGTGCAGCGCGGTGTCAATCGCTTCCTTGCACATGCGATGCGTGCCGTGCGGGTCGGACAAGTCGCCGGCCACGAAGACGTACTCGGGGTTGGTCTCCTCGAGCAGCGCGCGCACGATCGCCACGTCGGCCGGACCGATGGGGTCCTTCTTCACCTTGCCAGTCTGGTAGAACGGGAGGTCGAGGAAGCGGCCATTTGCCGCGCCCAGCCCCAGCGTTTCGAGACCGCTGATCGCCTCGGTTTCGCGAATGATGCGCTTGATGTCCTGCACGGCGGGGATATCGACGTCCCCCGGCTGCTTGTTGGCCAGGAACGTGCGGACCTGCTCCACCAGCGGGTCCACGTCGCAGCCGCCCATGGCGTCGTCGCGATGCAGGCGCTGCAGGAACTCGATGTGCCGGCGCACGTCGTGGTCGAAGACGGCAATGTTGCCGCTCGTCATGTAGGCCACGGTGATCTGGTTGCCGTTCTCGTGGAGCTTGCGCAGGATGCCGCCCATCGAGATCACGTCGTCATCGGGGTGCGGCGAGAAGCAGACGATGCGCCGGCCGCGCGGCAGCTTGCTCTTGCCGCGAATGCGCGCCCCCAGCTGGTTGAACACGAGGCCGTTCACGGCGCCCGGCGTGCCGTGGCGCGCCACGAGCGACGACAGCTGGTGCTCGGCGTAGTCGGCCTGGGTGAGCTTGAGGATCGCCTTGCCCGTCTTGCGCGACAGCCAGGTGACCGCCTGCTGGGTGCGCGCCGTCGTCCACTCCACGGCGTCGAGCAGCCAGGGCGTGGCTTCGCGGGTCAAGTCGGCGGCGGCCGCGGCGTCCACGTAAAAGGTGGTGTGCGCGTGCCGCTGCAGGAACGTGGCCGCCACCTCGAGGTCGATGGGACCCTCGACGGAACGGCGCACGATGCGCGACTTGTGCTCGCCGGTGGCGAGGATGACGATCTCGCGCGCGTCGAGGATGGTGGCCACGCCCATGGTCACGGCCTCGCGCGGCACGAAGTCCTCGCCAAAGAAATCGGCGGCGGCGTCGCGTCGCGTCACCGCGTCGAGATGCACCCGGCGTGTCCGGCTCGTTTCGCCGGAGCCCGGCTCGTTGAACCCGATGTGCCCGGTCTTGCCGATGCCGAGGATCTGGATGTCGATGCCACCGGCGTCGCGAATGGCCTGCTCATAGCCGGCGCACCACGCATCGAGCTGCTCGCCGGCCACCGTGCCGTCGGGGATGTGCACCTGGCCCGCGACCGCGTCCACGTGGGCGAACAGGTTCTCCCACATGAATCGATGGTAGGAGTGCATGCTCTCCCGGGCCATCGGGAAATACTCGTCGAGATTGAAGGTGACGACGCGCGCGAACGACAGGCCCTCTTCGCGGTGCATCCGGATGAGTTCGCGGTAGACGCCGATGGGCGTCGACCCCGTGGCCAGGCCAAGCACCGCCGGCCGGCCCTCGGCGTTGCGGGCGCGGATGATGTCGGCTATCCGGCGCGCCACCAGCGCGGCGAGGGCCTCGTGGTCGCTGACGACCACGGTGGGAATGCGTTCAAGCGAAGTGAGGGCGCCGGAGTAAGTCGAAGGCCCGCGATGCGTCGGCAAAGCGGCATCGCGGGCCTTCCCAGCATCTCCGGCGTCGTGGCGCGCGCCAGACGTCATGACAGAGACTCGAGGTTATGCGGAGAACGAACTGCCGCAGCCGCAGCCGCCGGTGGAGTTCGGGTTCTTGAACGTGAAGCCCGACCCCTGCATCGACGTCGCGTAGTCGATGATGACGCCGTTGAGGTACTGAATGGAGAACGGATCGACGAAGACCTTGTAGCCGTCCTGCGGCAGCACCGTGTCGTCGTCAGCGGGATGGTCCTCGATCAGCAGGCTGTACTTGAAGCCCGAGCAGCCACCGGGCTGGACGCTCACGCGCAGCCCTCCGACGTCGGGCGCAATGCCCTCGGCCGCCATGAACTTCTTGACCTCGACGGTGGCGTTCGCGGAAATGACCAGGGCGGTCTCGGGCGTGTTCATCGTGCTCATATGGACTCTCCGGATAGGGGGGCGCGCCGTGACAGCGAGGCGGGGCCCAAATCGATGTCTAAAACTATAGTGGAGGGCGGGGAGCTTCAACTGCAGGAGAGGTGCGGGGTGCGGGGGTTTAGGTGGAGGGACGGGTGGAGAAGGAGGGCGAGTGCCGGGGGAACCTGCCCCCTTCACCCGCTCCCAGCCTCCACCCGTCCCCCCTCCTGAACCCCCGCACCCCGAACTCCTCCTCAGCCCGCACTCATCAGGGCCGCGAAGCGGCCCTGGTGAGCGCCAAGGCCATATCCGCCACCGCCTGCCGTACCGCGCCGATCTTCGCGTTCTGGCGCGTCGGGTTCACCCGATTGGTGAGCAGTACCACAAACAGGTCGTTCGCCGGGTCAATCCAGATGCTGGTTCCCGTGAACCCGGTATGCCCGAACGCGGGACGCTTCATCATCCGTCCGGCCGAGTTGGCGCCGTTGGGCGTCTCCCACCCCAGGGCCCGGTTGGAAAACGTCGAGTCCTGCACCGTGGTGAACAGCTTGATGGTTTCCGGACTCCAGATGCGCGCGCCGTCGAGCACGCCGCCATTCAGGTAGGCCTGCGTCAGGCGCGTCACGTCGCGCGCCGTCGAGAACAGGCCCGCGTGGCCCGACACCCCGCCGAGCATGAAGGCGTTTTCGTCGTGCACCTCGCCGCGAATGTGCCTCTGGCGCCAGGGATCGACTTCGGTGGGCGCAATGCGTGGAAGCAGCGCCTTGTCCGGGAGATACTGCGTGTCGGTCATCCCGAGCGGACCGAAGATGTGATCCCGGGCGTAGGCGTCCACGCGCTGGCCGCTGACGCGGAGCACGATCTGCCCCAGCAGGATGGCGCCGAGGTCGCTGTACACCGTCCGTGCGCCGGGCATCGTGTCGAGGGGCGTCTGCAGCACCAGCTGCAGCGCCTGGTCCGCCGACGTGGCCTCCTTGTACAACGGTCGCCAGCTGGGCAGCCCGGACGAGTGCGTCAACAGGTGGCGCACCGTCACCTTGTCCTTGTTCGGCCCCTTCCAGTCAGGCAGGTACTTCTGCACCGGCGAGTCGAGATCGACCTTCTTCTGCTCCACCAACTGCATCATCGACGACGTCAGCGCGACGACCTTGGTGAGCGATGCCATGTCCCACAGCGTGCGGTCGTCGGGAGTCGGCGAGTCCTTCCAGTCGAGGTGCCCGGCGCTCACCGTGGCGAGCACGCGGTCCTTGCGGCCGACGACGGCCACGGCGCCAGGGAAGGCCGAGTCGCGAACGGCGCGGTCGAGCAGGCTCTGCAGCGAATCCTTCATCACGGTCGGGAGCGCTTCGCGCGTGAACGGGAGCACGCGCGGCATGCCGTCGCCGCGCGAGTAGTAGCCGGGAAGTGAAATGGGCGTGCGTCCGCTGATGGGTCGCGCGCCGGCGATGGCGAGGGCCGACGCCGTCTCCACCGTGGCGCCGGTGCCGTAGGCCAGGAGGTAGGTGCCGATGTTCCGGAACTGGCGGATGACGTACGGGTTCCCGTGCGCCACCAGCATCACGGGGCGCACGGCGGCCACCGAGTCGAGCCACTGCGCCACCTGCGGCGCGATGGCGAGCTTGCCTTCGCCCTCGATGGTGCGTCCGTGCGTGCTGAACACGACGCGCTGGGCGCCAATCCCCAGCGAGTCGAGCTCGGCGCGCGGCGTGCGGGCGCCGATGCGCTGTGCGCGCGTACCACCGCCGAGCGCGCCGCGCAGTGCGCTGGCGAACGACCGCCCGGCGCCGATGTCGGCCTCGGGGGCGTAGGTGAGCACGAGCGTCGGCGTGCCGCGCGCGAGCGGCACCAGGTCGCCGCGGTCGCGCACGAGGGTGATCGCCTTCTGCGCGATCTCCAGCGCCACCTTCCGATGCTCCAGCGCGCCCACGGAGTCGCGCAGCGTCTCGAGGGAGACGAACGGCTGCTGGACGACGCCCACGCGCAGCTTGTGCTCGAGCAGGCGGCGCACCGAGGCGTCAATGCGCGCCACGGGAATTGCTCCGCGCTCCACGGCGGCCACCACGGCGTCGATCGCGCGGCGGATGTCGCTGGGCTTGAGCAGCACGTCAGCGCCGGCTTGTACCGCCATGACCGCGCTCTTTTCAATCGTGTAGCCCGCGCCGATCCCTTCCATGGACAGCGCATCGGTGTAGGCCACGCCGGTGAAGCCCAGCGTGTCGCGAAGCAGGCCGGTGATCACGTCGGCCCGCAGCGTCGCCGGCGAACTGTCCGTGCCGACGGCAGGAAGCGCGATATGCGCCGACATGACGCCCATCACGCCCGCGCGAATGGCGGCGCGAAACGGCACGAGCTCCACCTGGTCCAGCC
>CAYHCW010000189.1:0-6158 GCA_964355025.1 uncultured Gemmatimonas sp.
CCGGCAAGGTGGTTGACCGGGCGTCGCAGCGGCCGCTCGAAGATGCCCGGGTCGTACTGCCGGGCACGACCCTCGAGGCACGCACCAACGGCGCGGGTGAGTACCGCTTCGCCGCGGTCCGACCGGGGCGCGTTGTCATCGGCGTCTACCGGCTCGGCTACCGGGCCATGTCCGACACGGTTGTGGTGGTGGCGGCCAAGTCCACGACGCAGGATTTTCTGATGTCAGCGTCGCTCGTGACGCTGGGCGAGCTCGTTATCACGGGCACGGCGGGCAATCTCGAGCGCAAGGCGCAGGCCGCGCTCGTGGCCAGCATCTCGGCGTCGAGCATCACCCGCGACGCACCCATTGCCTCGGTGGGCAACCTGCTGCAGTCGCGCGTCCCGGGCGTCGCGCTCACCACGCAGTCGGGTTCGGCGGGCTCCGGCACGACCATCCGCATTCGCGGGGCGTCGTCGATCAACCTGTCCAACCAGCCGTTGTTGTTCATCGACGGCATCCGCATCCTCGAAGGTCAGGTGGGCAGCGGTCAGTCGGGCCAGGTCTACGACCGGCTGAATGACCTCAACCCCGACGAAATCGAGAGCATCGAGGTCGTGAAGGGTCCGGCCGCATCGACGCTCTATGGGGCAGACGCCAGCGCGGGCGTCATCCAGATCATCACCAAGAAGGGTCGCGCCGGCTCCGGCAACGCCAAGGGCATGCAGCAGACGGTGCGCATCGAGACGGGGACGTCGGAGATCAACTGGACGCCGCCCGCCAACTATGGCTTGTGCACGGCGTCCAACGTCGCCGCGACGAGCACCAACCCGCTGTGCCGCGGGCTGGCCGTGGGCACGCTGGTGCACGACAACCCGATCATGCGCGTTGGGGCCTTCCGCACCGGCACCGACCGCGTCATCAGCTGGAATGGCCGTGGCGGCGGACAGAACTACGGCTATAACCTCTCGTACGGCGAAGACAAGACGCTCGGCACGCTGCCGAACAACACGTACCAGCGCATCAACGTCCGCACGAACTTCAACTACGTGCCGACGGAGAAGCTGACGATCGACGCCGGCGTCGGGTTCCTGCAGAGCGAGACGCAGCTGCCGGACAACGACAACAACATCTTCGGCTGGCTCGGCGGCAGCATGCTGGGCAGTCCGCTGACGCGCAGCGACGCCGTGGCGCCGTCGAATGACGGCTGGTACGGCTTCAACCGGCATTACAACGCCATCGCCGGCATCACGCGCAAGCTGCGCACGCATCGCGTCACGACGAACATCACGTCGACGTACCTGCCGGTGTCGTGGTTCAACAACCGCTTCACGCTCGGGATGGACTTCCTCGGCGACGAGCAGCGCAGCTTCTTCCCCAAGAACGACAGCACCTGGTACGGCGGCCTGACGGACGGTGGCAGCCACACGCAGGATTTCCGTTATGGGGAGCGCTACACGTTCGATTACCTCGGCAACGTGCGCCGGCAGTTTGGCCCGCAGTGGGAGACCAACCTTTCGTTCGGCCTGCAGGTGATCTCGACGCGCAATTCGGTGAACGGCGCGACCGGCATCGGCTTCGTGACGAACGCCAACAACTCCATCGGTTCGGCGGCGACGACCACCGGCCGGAGCGGCTTCACCGAGCAGCGCCAGTTCGGCTACCTCACGCAGGTGCAGGTCGGCAACCAGAACAAGCGCTTCCTCCAGCTCGGCGTGCGCATCGACAAGAACTCGTCGTTCGGTTCGACGGCCCCGGCGTTCGTGCTGCCGAAGATCGGCGGCAGCTGGGCGATCTCCGAGGAGAAGTTCTTCGATCCGCTCGCGCGCTGGGTGAACACGCTGCGCCTCCGCGCCGCGTACGGCACCACGGGCCGTTCGCCCAACCCGGGCGACGCGCTCACGACGCTCGTCTCGGCGGCCTACAACATCACCGGTGCCACGGGCGCCGGCGCCGTCCCGGGCAACCCGGGCAACGCCGACCTCAAGCCGGAGCGCGGCAGCGAGTTCGAGGCCGGCCTCGACGCCGGGTTCTTCGACAATCGCCTCTCGGCCGAGCTGACGTATTTCCGCAAGACGACGGACGACCTGATCATCGCCAAGCCGATCCCGCCGTCGCTGGGCTTCAATAACAACCCGCTGGCGAACGTCGGGTCGGTGCTGAACAGCGGCGTCGAACTTGCGCTGAACCTCGACGCACTCCGCCTGCCCGACCTTCAGTGGTCGGTGCGCGCCGGCGTCAACACGCTGCACAATGAGCTCACCAGCCTCGGCTCGGTGCTGCCGTTCGCCCTCGGCGGCGCGGGGCGCACGATCGTCGGCCAGCAGCTGGGCGTCTTCGTCTCCAAGAAGATCCAGTCGATCGACGTCGCCACCAACAAGGTGATCGTCAACGACACGCTCACGCCAATGGGCAACCTGCTGCCCACGCTCGAGTGGAACCTCACCAACACGGTGACGCTGTTCAAGAACCTCCGCGTCACGGCCATGATCGACGCCAAGAGCGACTTCCTGGTGCAGAACTTCACGGCGTACTTCCGTGAGACGCAGCTGGTGCGCTCCAACTTCCGGCTCGACACGCTGGCGCTGAGCAAGACGGAGCGCTTGCGCCGCTACGGCAACCTGACGCCGGGGCAGCCCGCGTTCGTGACCACCAAGGGGAACAACGCGACCGTCAGTGACGTGATCGACGGGTACCTCGAGAAGGGCGACTTCGTGCGCTTCCGCGAGCTGTCGGCATCGTACACCGTGCCGTCGTCCTGGCTGAAGCCGCTCCGCAACACCGTGACCGGCGCCTCGGTCACCTTCGCCATGCAGAACGTGAAGATCTGGACGGATTACAGCGGAGCGGATCCGGAGATCAACTCGCAGGCGAACGGCTTCTCGCGCCAGGACTTCCTGACGCTGCCGAATCCGCGGAAGACGAGCTTCCGCGTCAATTTCAACTTCTAACCGCGAGATGATCACCATGATTACGATCCGACGCGCGGTTACGCGCACACTGGCAGGCACGGCGCTCCTTGTTGCGGCCGCCGCCTGCTCCGACAGCTTCGTGACGGTCACCAACCCGAACGTCATCGACGCGTCCACGGTTGACCCGACGTCCGGGGCAACCACGCTCGCCCTTTCGGCCCAGCAGAACTACGCGACCGGCCTGGGCTGGCTGGCCATGTACGGCGGCTGGTTCACTGAAGAGGCCAACGTCTCGGACACCTTTCCGACGCGCAACGAGTTCGGGTTCCGGCTTATCTCGGACCTGAATGGCTCGCTCAACGGCGACGTCTGGGCGCCAATCTCCCTGGCGGCGGCCTCGGCCAAGGCGGTGCTCGACCTGACCCTGCCGAATCCGACGACCAACATCAACATCGCGCGCGCCGCGACGTTCCGCGGCTTCGCCATCATGCAGATCGCCACCGACTTCTGCACGGCGTCGCTGTCGTCGGGGCCCGAGCTTACGTCGGCGCAGGCGCTCGACTCGGCGATTTTCTGGTACACGCGGGGCATCGACGTGGGCAAGGCCAACGCCACGACGGACGGCATCGCCCTGGCCAATGCCGCGCTCGTCGGCCGGGCCCGCGCCAGGCTGCAGAAGGGCGACAAGGCGGGAGCGGCAGCCGATGCCGCGGCGGTGCCTGCCGGCTTCGTCTTCAACCTGCAGATGACGGACGACCTCACGAACCGCACACGCCTGTCGAACCGGCTGTTCCAGTTCACGTTTGACCGGCAGTCGATCAGCGTGGCGCCGTGGTATCGCACGGGCGATCCGCGGGTGACGTTCATCGCGCCGGGCCAGGCGGGGGCGCTCCCCGGGCAGGACGCCGTGCCCGGCGGCATGCACCGGCAGACGAAGTTCAGCGCGTACAACACGCCGCTGCGCCTGGCGTCGAAGCTCGAGGCGGATTACGTCGCCGCCGAAGCGGGTGATGCGACGGCTCAGCTGGCCTTGATCGCCGCGCGTCGTACGGCCAATGGTCGTGCGGCCTACGCCGGTGCGACGGACGCCGCCAGCGTGCTGAAGGAACTGTACGACCAGCGCGCGTTCGAGTTCTACCTCGAGGGCAGGCGCCTGGCGGACTCCCGCCGTTCGCCCGCCTCCATCTCGAGCATGACGCCGGTGGGCGGGGCGTACTTCAAGCCCGGCTACGCCAATGTCGGCGCCGACAAGTGCTATCCGTTGCCGCGCACGGAGCGCGACAATAATCCGAATATGAAGTAGGGGCAGAGTACGACAGAGTACTACAGAGAACGACAGAATACGACAGAGCGTCTGGCGAGAGCCGGGCGCTCTGTCGTTTTCTGTCGTGTTCTGTCGCAGTCGGCGAGCGCTAGCGCTCGCCCTGAGCGCGGGCGAGTTTTCAGCCGTCCCTTCCCACCCGCCAAACCGTGATCAAGCACTCCGATACTTCGGTCATCACCATCGACCGGTTCATCGTCGATCAGGAGGCCAGGTTCCCCGAGGCCACGGGCGAGCTCTCCGGCATCCTGTACGACCTCGCCGTTGCCGCCAAGATGATCGCCAACAAGGTGCGGCGCGCCGGCCTCATCGACATCCTCGGCGCCGCCGGCTCCAGCAACGTGCAGGGCGAGCACCAGCAGAAGCTCGACCTCATCGCCAACGAGATCATCACGAAGGCGATGGACCACGGGGGGCGGCTGTGCGCGATGGCGTCGGAGGAGGAGGAAGAGGTCATCCCCATTCCCGCCGAGTTCAAGTGCGGCAAGTACGTGCTGCTCTTCGATCCGCTCGACGGGTCGTCGAACATCGACGTCAATGTGCCGGTGGGCACCATCTTCTCCGTGCTCAAGCGCGTCTCTCCCGGCCCCGGGCAGGGGACGATGGCCGATATGCTGCAACCGGGGAGCGCCCAGGTGGCGGCCGGCTACGTCATCTACGGGTCGAGCACGATGCTCGTGTACACCACCGGGCACGGGGCGCACGGCTTCACGCTCGACCCGTCCATCGGCGAGTTCCTGCTGTCGCATCCGGACATCCGCATTCCCGAGGTTGGGCGGTACCTGTCGGTCAACGACGCCTACGAGCAGCACTGGAGCGAGCCGGTACGCGCGCTGATGCGCCGCTACCGCGGTCTCGACGGCGAGCGCGAGGCGATGAATGTCCGCTACGTCGGGTCGCTCGTCGCCGACTTTCACCGCAACCTGCTGGGCGGTGGCATCTTTGCGTATCCGGCCAACGTCAAGAGCACGCGGGGCAAGCTGCGACTGCTGTATGAGTGCAACCCGCTGGCGTTCATCGTGGAGCAGGCGGGCGGCGCGGCGATCGACGGACGCCACCGGCTGCTCGACGTGACGCCCACCGCGCTGCATCAGCGCTCGCCGCTCTACATCGGCAGCAAGAGCGACGTGGACATCGCCGCCCGGCTGCTGGAGACCGAGCGCTAGATGGCCGACGAGGTCCTCTCGCCCTCGGGTATCCCGATAGCCACCGTGTACGAACACGCCGACGGCGCTCCGCCTGACGCGGCGGCGCTGGGCGCGCCAGGCGAGTTCCCCTTCACGCGCGGCGTGCAGCCCTCTATGTATCGCGGCCGCCTGTGGACCATGCGCCAGTACGCCGGCTTTGGCACGGCCGCCGAGACCAACACCCGGTTCAAGCTCCTGCTCGACGCGGGGCAGACCGGCCTCTCGGTGGCGTTTGATCTGCCGACGCAGATGGGCATCGACAGCGACCACCCGCGCGCCCTTGGCGAAGTGGGACGTGTCGGGGTGGCCATCGACACCGTGGAAGACATGCACCTCCTGCTCGCCGGCCTGCCGCTCGACAGCGTGAGCACGTCGATGACCATCAATGCCACGGCCGGCACGTTGCTGGCGATGTACGTGGTGGTGGCGGAAGAGCGGGGGATGGCGCGCGGCACGCTCTCGGGCACCATCCAGAACGACATCCTCAAGGAGTACGTGGCGCGCGGCACGTACATCTACCCGCCGGCTCCGTCGCTCAAGCTCATCGCCGAGACGTTCCGGTTCTGCGCGGCGGAAATGCCGCAGTGGAACCCGATTTCCATCTCGGGCTATCATATGCGCGAGGCCGGGGCCACGGCCGTGCAGGAGATTGCCTTCACCTTTGCCAACGCGCTGGCGTACGTGCAGGCGGCCATCGACGCGGGGCTCGCCGTCGATCGCTTCGCGCCGCGGGTGTCGTTCTTCTTTGCCTGCCACAAC
>CAYHCW010000190.1:0-6130 GCA_964355025.1 uncultured Gemmatimonas sp.
CGAAGGACGCACGCTCAACGCGGGGGTGCGGCTGAAGTTCTGAGAATCCGCTGTCAGCAAGCACCGCCCGCGAGAACTGCGCGTTCCACGGGCGCACCTCCTGGGAGGTGTACCCGTCAAACCATTTTGCGATTCGGCTCGGTACGGGGGGCAGGACGCTCCGGAAGCCGAAGCCTGGGGGTGGGAGGGAGCGTTCCGTCGGGGGAAGCAGTCCGGGCACCAGGCCGGGTCCCGCGCCAAGCGGTCTTGCGAGCGAGCGTCGCGAATCGTAACTGTCTCTGCTGTGCTACCGCCGCAACGCTCCCAGACGCCGGTGTCTGCGACCGACGAAGGTCGCCTGGTCGCATCCCTGCGATCGGGCGATGCCATCGCATTCGAGGCCCTCTTTCGCGCGTACGCGGCGCCTCTCTGCGACCTCGCGAACAGCTATCTCTACGCCCCGGACGTTGCGGAGGAGATCGTTCAGGATCTCTTCACGTGGCTATGGGTTCATCGTCACGAGTTCTCGCCGCAGCACGGCCTGCGGGCATATCTGTTCGGTGCGATGCGCAATCGCGCGCTGAACGTTCTGCGCGGCGACGTTTCGGCGCGCCGGGCAGATGCCAGCCTGGTCGCACCGTCTGCCCGCTCAACGGACGCCCAGTTGTTGGTGTTGGACCTCGAGCGACAGATCCTCGCCACAGTCGAAGGAATGCCGCCGCGCTGCCGCGAGGTATTCACCCTGCTCCGCGCTCAGGCGCTCTCGTACGCCGAAGTGGCTTCCATCATGGGGATCGCCCCCAAGACGGTGGAGATACACATGTCGCGTGCGCTGGCCATCCTCCGGGCGCGTCTCGGACCGTGGCTCAACGGGTAGGGAGACCGCGTTAGGGGTTCGGCGGGCCTGGTGTGTTGGTAGGGCATGGCCCTGCATCGGACTCCCACGGATGAACAGCTCGCGTGTTATGTGCGCGACGAATGTTCGAGCGAAGAGTCGCTCGCCATCCAGGGATGGCTGGCCTCTTCTCCAGAGCACGCCAGGCGCCTCGAGGGCGTTCGGCGTCTCGTCACCTCGCCGACCGCGAGCCAGTGGAATGTGGACGCCATGTGGGCGAAGGTGCGCGCCAACACCGTCGATGCAAATCGTCCCGTGGCGCGGCCGGCCGCGCATCGCCGGGTGCCCCGCGTGGCGTTCGCGGTGCCCCGCTGGCGCCGGGTCATCGCAGCGTCGATCCTCCTCGGTTTGATCGGCACCGGCGGGTGGCTCGCGCAAAGGCAACGCCTTCCGCAGAAGGCTCCGGCCGAGCCCGACGTCGTGTATAAGACGACGCGCGGGCAAACCGCGACGGTCCAACTGTCCGATGGCAGTCGTGTGCGCCTGGCCCCGGAGAGCCGCCTCACCATCGCGGGCTCGTTCGGAGACAGTCTTCGGGAACTAGCATTGGAAGGCGAAGCCGAGTTTGATGTCCACCACGATGCGACGCGCCCGTTTCGCGTGCGCACTGCGACCACGATCACCGAAGACGTCGGGACGCGCTTCGGAATCCGCGCCTATCGCGGCGAGCCAAGGGTCATGGTCGCCGTCGCGGAGGGAGCCGTCGCGCTCTCCCCGCGCACCGTCCCGAGCCCGAGCCGGAATGGCCCGGAAGGCGTGCTCCTGCGCGTTGGTGAACTCGGTTCGCTGGACAACAAGGGTACCGTGGCGATAACGCGTGGCGCGGCCGTTACGCACGCACTGGCCTGGACCAGGAACGAACTGGTGTTTGCCAGACAGCCACTCGCCGAAGTGCTCACGACCATCGGCCGCTGGTACGATCTCGATATCCACGTTGACGATGCCGGTGTGGCGGCGCATCCGGTCACGGCCACGTTCTCCACCCAGTCCGTGGACGAGATGCTCCAGGCGCTGGCCGTGGCAGTGGAGGCCACCGTCGAGCGCAACGGGCGTACGGTCACCTTGAGGGCGCGCTGATGCGTCGTCCACTTCTCGTCGCGGGCATCGCGATGTTGTCGGTGTGGAGTGCGACACTGAGGGCGCAATCGACTGCTCCCCGCTTCCTGCTGGCAACGGCCGACTCGACGGCACCGTCCGTCGAAATAGCCCCCGACCGCTACGCGTCGTACCGAATGCGCGTCACGCTCAATCTCGGGCGGGTCCCCCGCCGCGAGGCGCTGCGCCGTATTGGCGCGGCGTCCAGCCTGCAGTTCGTCTATGCCAATGACCTGATTGCGGCCGAGGATACTGTACGCCTGGATGTCGCGGATGTATCTGTGGCCGAGGCCCTGGCCGACGTGCTGCGCGGGGCCGGCGTCGATGTCGTCGTGTCAGCGGGTCACACCGTCGTATTGGTGCGGCGCCGTCCACCGACGCGTCAGGCGCCCACTGACACTATACGTGGCCGCATTACGGCAGCAGATGGATCGCCGATCCGCAGCGCACGCGTGCTGGTGACGCGCGGTCCGGATCGTGCCCTCTTTCAGGCGCAGAGTGCCGACGATGGACGCTATGAGATCGCGGTGGATTCGGGAACCGGAGACTACCTCGTCTACATCTCCGTGCCGCAGCAGCCACTGCTGGTGGCTTTTCGCAAGCGGGTAACACGGCAGAATCCGGACGACGCGGTCTTTGTCGTGGATGCCGTGCTTCTTGCCCAGCAGAATGCCCAGCAGCTGTCCACCGTGCGGGTGCAGACGCGCAAGCCGGCGCCAGTACGCGACGCGGACCAGAGGGCAGGACCCGGAGGTACCGAGTCGTCGGAGCGCGGTGTTGCGGCGGCCCTCCTGCCGGATCAGGCAGGCGACCTCAATGCCGTGGGCGCGTTGATGGATGGTGCCACGCCGACGACGGGCGGCGTGTCGGTGTTTGGGCTCCCGAGCTCGCAGAACAGCGTGACGCTCAACGGGCTGGCCTTTCCAGGACTGACCGTTCCCCGGGACGCCAATACCACCATTTACACGGTTACCAACGCGTACGACCCGTCGCGCGGTTGGTACGGTGGAGCCAACACGCGCGTTGAGCTCGTCCACGACTTCGTTTTCTCAACGCTCCGCACATCGTCGTCGCTCGACACTCCGCTGTTGCAGTCTGGCAACTCGTCCGCCACAGGTGCCGGACAGAACGTCACGTCCCTTCGGCAGGGTCTCGGGGCGAGTGGCTGGATGCCCAGTGGGCGGATGACGTACAACGTGAGTGCCGAGGCAGGGCGGAGAACCGCCGACATCTCCACGCTGGCGGATGCCGATGCGGCAATGCTCCGGCGGGCGGGTGTGTCCGCTGATTCGGTTACGCGATTGCTGCAGGTCGCGCGTCAGCTGGGTATCCCCAGCAGCGCCCCCGGCACGCCCGGCGGCCTCGAGATGAACAGCGCGTCCCTGCTGCTCGGTGTGAGTACCGTAGCGAGAGACCTCCTGTCCTACCGCGCAGTCCGCAACGTCGCCGCCCTGACCGCCTGGGCCTCGCACGAGGATGCAGACGGCAATCGCCTTCAGCTGCTGGGCACACCTGCTGGGGGGGCTCGTTCGAGCTACAGCGCCGGTTCCGTGCAGGGGTCGTGGTCGAGCTTCCTCACGCCGGGCCTGCTCGAGGAAGTCCGTTCGTCGTTTAGCGTCAGCGAGAGACACGAGACGCCGAACGTTGCGACGCCGTCCGCGAGCGTGCTGGTCGGCTCCACCTTTGCCGACTCCCCTGGGGGGCTCACCCTCACCAGCCTGGGCGGAGCCATTTCGGGACGGTCGAGCGCACGGATTTCTACGTGGGAGTCGCAGAGCGACACGCGGTTCTATGTCGGCGAAGCGCATCGTATCCGCATCAGTGCCGATCTTCGTCATGACGCTGTGACGCGACAGACTGGAACCAACGACCGCGGGTCGTTCTTCTACAACTCGCTCGACGACCTGGCCAATGCGCGCCCCGCGATGTTCACGAGGACCTTGGCCAAGCCGGCACTCCGCGGAGGCGTGTGGAACGGATTCATATCGGTGGGCGATTACTGGAGTCCTGAAGGGCCCTTCGAGCTGCTCTATGGCGCACGCGTCGAGGGCAACGTCTACTCCATGCATCCGGCGTACAATCCGGCCGTGGAGACGGCGTTTGGCGCTCGCACCGATCATGTGCCGAACACGGTGCATGTGAGTCCGCGACTCGGGTTCAAGTGGTCGTACAATCAATCACACCCCAGCGGCGGCGTCGTGCGCAATGAACACGGGGTCTTTGGTGTGCCACAGGTGGGTGTCCTGCGAGGGGGTATCGGTGAGTTCCGCAGCCTGATGCCGGCCGATCTCCTGGCCAATGCGTCTGCTGCGACCGGTCTGCCGACGGGGCTGCAGCAGATCACGTGCGTCGGCACATCAGTGCCTGTGCCCGACTGGGCGGCCTATGCTGCCTCGCCCGGCGCAATCCCGCATGACTGCGCGACCGGTACGGGGTCGACGTCCCTTCGAGACGGCGCCTCTCCCGTGCAGGTTTTCGCGCGTGATTTCACGGCGCCCACGAGCTGGCGGGCAAGCCTCGCCTGGACGTCGTACTATGATGCATTTGTGTGGACCATCGAGGGGATCTACGCGCTCAACCGCAATCAGCCAGGCCGCGTGGACGTCAACTTCCTCGACCGTCCCTCATTTGCGCTGTCGGCGGAAGGCGGGCGGCCTGTGTTTGTGCCTTCGTCGAGCATTGTCCCATCGTCGGGCGCCGTCCTCGCGCGTGATGCGCGTCGCAGCCCCCTGTTCGGAACGGTGACGGAGATGCGCAGCAACCTGCGGTCCGAGGTATCCCAGGTTACGGTAACGGTGGTGCCGGACCTCATGCGTTACGCGAAGGCGCGCTTCTTCGCGTCCGTCTCCTACACGCTATCGCAGGCGCGCGCACAGCAAGGCGGCTTTGACGGACCGACGTTTGCGTCACCCGCAGACATTGACTGGTCCCGCGGCGCGTTCACGCCGACCCATGCCTTCCTCGCACAAGTCAGTGCCCGAACGCGGCTCCTGAACGTCAGCCTCTTCGGGCGCATCGCTTCCGGACTGCCTTATACGCCCATGGTGGGGAACGACATCAACGGCGACGGCGTCGTCAACGACCGGGCGTTCGTGTTTGATCCGTCAAACGGCGCCGATCAAGCGGTGGGGAGTGCCATGCGTGCGCTGCTAACGACTGGTTCGAGCGGGGTGCGCTACTGCCTGTCGCGCCAACTGGGTCAGCCAGCTGCAAGCAACAGCTGCGTCGGCCCATGGACGGCCACGATGAATGCACGCATTCAGCTGAACACGAGTCAGTCCACGGGACGGGCGCGCCGCGTCAACGCCTCCATATACGTGGCCAACCCCCTGGCCGGACTCGACCAGCTGCTGCACGGCTCCAACCTCCGCGGCTGGGGGAGCCCGGCGATGCCCGATCAGGTGCTGTTGCGCGCGGTCGGCTTCGATCCGGCAGCGGGGCAGTATCGCTATGTGGTCAATCCCCGCTTCGGCAGCACTCGCCCGAGCAGCAATGGACCGCTGGTTCCATTTCGCGTGACGCTCGACATTCGCGTGGATTTCGGGACCCCGATCAACCAGCAGATTCTCGACCGCACACTTCGGTCGGGTCGTGCGGGGCACGGCGGCACGAAACGCACGGCCGGTGAGACGAAGCGTTTCTACACCATGGCGGCGCGGAGCATGAACCCCTTCCGGGCCGTGCTCGAGCTGACCGACTCCCTCCTTTTGACGAACGATCAGGTACGCGCCGTGCTCGCCGGGCAGTCGCGCTATGATGTGCGCGCCGACAGCGCACTGACGGCCTTCAGCTCCTGGCTGGCCGGGCTGCCGGATCGCTATGACGCCGGTGCGGCGATGAAGAAACAAGACGAGTTCCTCGCGGCGATGATCAACATCGGCCGGGAGGAGGCACAGGCGTCCATCAAACCGGCGCTCGGAGCGATTCAACTGCGGATGCTCCCGTGGCCGGTGGATTTGATGGTGCGGGCGACCGGCCCCCTCACGCTACGAGACGTGCAGCGCTAGGTCGGGCGCTTCGCACCTTCAGGCGGATGGTTTGCCAAGGCCGCCGCCACGTTGCGCGCCAGCCCGGCGCGCTTGGATCGTGAGAGCGGCGTATCGCCGAACCGTGCCTTGAACTCGGCATCATCCATGGTCGCAAGCGCCGCGAGATCCGGCG
>CAYHCW010000191.1:0-6128 GCA_964355025.1 uncultured Gemmatimonas sp.
CTAGCACCTAGCATCTAAAATGTGAACGCGGGTCCGCCGTGCTGGACGGCGAACCCGCGACACGGAGACGGAGGGATTCGAACCCTCGATACAGGTTTAACCCGTATGTCGGTTTAGCAAACCGGTGCCTTCAGCCTCTCGGCCACATCTCCCCGTGCGTTACGCGCACAGACGAAGAAAGATGGCGGGAGCGGTGGGGGAAGTAAAGGGAGAGAACGACAGAATGGCAGAGAATACTACAGAGTACTACAGAGTACTACAGAGCGAGCGCACCCGTCGCCGAGGCAACTCGCAATGCCCTCTGTCGTACTCTGTAGTCTTCTGTAGTTCTCTGTAGTTCACTGTAGGTCTCTCCCTACGGATTCACCCGGTAAACCGCGGCCGGCTTCGACCGGTCCTCGTACGGCCGCAGGTTCCACTCGAAGAACGTCCACGTCCGGTTCCACGAGTCGATCTGGTCGGGCGAGTCGACGCGCTGCAACGTCACCGGGTCGACGCGCCGGCTGAAGGCGTGCCCCACCGACGAGCCCCATCCCGGCGGATCGACGTAGATCTTCGTTTCGGCGAGCTCGGGCTTGAGCGCGCGCAGCTTCCAGACGATCTGCTGGTCCTCGACGTAGTTCACGTCGAGGTCGTTGGTGGAGACGTGCACCAGCATCGGGATGTTCAGGTTCTCCACGTGATAGAGCGGTGACCGCTTCACGTACTCGTCGGGCTTCTCGAACGGCAGGCCGCGAATCGTCGACTCGGCGGCGTAGTCGCGCTGGTAGCCGGGCCCTTTGTACGAGAGGCGAAAGATCAGGTTCGTGACCGGCACGATGGCGGCCACGGCCTTCAGCGGCGTCTCCGGCTTGGTCGCGTTGAGGATGCTGATGAACCCGCCGTGGCTCCACCCCATCATGCCGACGCGATCCATGTCCACATAGGGCAGGGTCTTCAGGTAGCCGAGCGCGGAGAGGGCGTCGTCGACCTCATAGGCGCCGTAATCGATGGCCATGTGCAGCGCCTCGCCGTGCCCGGTGCTGCCGCGGTAGTCGGGCGCAATGATGACGTAGCCGCGGTCCACGGCTTCCTTGACGAACGGGAGCATGCTCTCGCCCCAGTTGCCATGCACGCCGCCGTGCACCCAGACCATCGCCGCGTGGCCCCGGGCGCCGCGCTTGTTGAGCGGCGCGAAGAGATAGGCGGGAATCTCCATGCCGTCCGCCGTGCTCTTGTAGGTGACCTTCCTGAACTCGGCGATGCCCGCGAAACGCGCGGCATAGATGCTGTCGGTGCGCTGCTTGGCCGTCACCGCCGCGTCGAAGTTGGAACGTGGCAGGTCCTTGGGGTCGTTGCTGACGTACAGTTGACGGGCGCGCGTGGAGTCCATGACGCCCTGAAAGCCGCGGCCACCGGGGGTGCGGCCGGGAGCGCCGGGGGCGCCCGGGGCAGCGGTCGGCGTTGTCGAGGCGGCCGGAGAAGCGGACGGGGCCGAAGCCTTGTGCGTCAGCGTGGCGCATCCAGCGGCGGCACAAACGCCGAGGGAGATCCAGCTGCGTGCAGCGCGCGGCGAGAATCGCATGCGAAGATCCTGGGGCTCGAGTGGTGGGGGCCAGGCAGTTAGCAAACGCGGCCCTTGCGGGCCGCGTTGAGTGCACGGGTGGGAGTATCGTGACGGGCAGGGAGGGATTCGAACCCCCGGTTCCCTTGCGGGAACGCCGGTTTTCAAGACCGGTGCATTAAACCACTCTGCCACCTGCCCTCGTGTCGTGCCGCCGCTTGCGCAGTCGGCATAACCTGTTAAAAATCGCCTCGGCGCCGGCGCGGCGCCACCTCAGGGCCAGGTGGCCACGCATTTCCGAGCCACTGCGTGCAGCCCCGCACCTACCGTTCGTAGAGATCCACCAGCGCGCGCAGGCGGCGGGTGATGTCCGGGGTGAGTTGGTCCCACGAGAATCGGAAGCCCCAGTTGCCGGCCTGACGTCCCGGGAGGTTCATCCGCGCCTCGTTGCCGAGGCCCAGCACATCCTGCAGCGGGATGAGCACCGTGCTGGCCACCGACGAGAGCGCCGCGCGCATGAGCGTCCAGTGGATCTCGCGGCCGTCGGTACCGAGGTATTCCATGGCGCGGTCCTTCTCTCGTGCCACGTCGTCCGCGGTCCGCGTGGAATCGCCCCCACCGGTGGAGTTCCACCAGCCCACGGTGGTGTCGTTGTCGTGCGTACCCGTATAGACCACGCGATCGACGGGATAGTTGTGCGGCTGGAAACTGCGCGCCGACCGGTCGCTGCCAAAGGCGAACTGCAGGATGCTCATGCCGGGGAAGCCGAACTGCTCGCGCAGGGCTTCCACCGCCGGCGTGATGAGCCCGAGATTCTCGGCCACGATCGGCAGCGGACCAAGCACGTTCGCGATCGCGGTAAACAACGCCGCGCCCGGCCCCGGCACCCACCGGCCGTTCACTGCCGTGGTGTCGGCGCCCGGGACTTCCCAGTACGCCTCGAACCCGCGGAAGTGGTCGATGCGCACCAGGTCGAACTGCTGGAACGCCGCGCGCATCCGGCGAATCCACCACTCGTATCCCTGCGCCCGCAGCGCGTCCCAGTCATAGATGGGATTGCCCCACAACTGGCCCGTGACACTGAAGTAGTCGGGCGGCACCCCGGCCTGCACCGTCGGGTGCCCCCGTTCGTCGAGCTTGAAGAGCGTCGGGTTCGACCACACGTCGGCGGAGTCGTGCGCGACGTAGATGGGGACGTCACCCATGAGTCGGATGCCGCGGTCGGTGCAGGCTCGCTTCAATGCGTGAAACTGCGTGAAGAACAGGTACTGCTCACGGCGGTAGTACTCCAGGTCCGACGCCAGACGCGTGCGCCAGTCGTCGAGTGCGCCGGGGTCGCGCCGGGCCGCCCCGTGCTCCCAGTCGGTCCACGGAGCGCCGCCGTGCGCGTGCTTGAGCGCCATGAACAGGGCGTAGTCCTCGAGCCACTCCTGCTGCGTCTCCACAAAGGCGTGGTAGCGGCTGTCGGCGACAAAGGCCCCCATGGCCTGGCGAAGCAGCGCGTGCTTGTGCGCCATGACCCGCTCGAACTCGACGGTGTGCGCAGGGAACTCGCCGGGTGCACCCGGCACGTGTATGAGCAGCGGATTGCCGGCGAAGGCAGAGAAGCACTGGTACGGCGAGTCGCCGTAGCCGGTGGGTCCCAGTGGCAGCAACTGCCAGATCGTCATCCCCGCGTCGGCGAGGAAGTCGAGGAACCGGTGTGCATCAGGCCCCAACTCACCGATGCCGTTTGGGCCGGGGAGCGACGTGGGATGCAGCAGGATGCCGGCGGAGCGGGGAAACGTCATGGGGTTGGCAGGGCCGTTGGCGAGAGCGCCACTGGTGCGGGGTTTCACCAATGCTGTGGCACGAGAGGCTGGAGCCGGCGCGGCCGCTGCTCCGCCGATGGGCTTTTCCACGGCGAGGGCGACGGAGCGAGCGGCCAGGGTGAACCGGGGCGGCGCAGCGAGCGCCGGCTGACCGAGGGCGAGCGTCGGCCGTGCGGTGTCGAGGACGTGGTGCCAGGCGAAGCCGGCGCGCGCCTCGGGAAGCTGCAGCACGGTGTCGTGGCCATCGCCGTGCAGCGCCACCACCACGCGGTCGGCGCGCGCGACGCTGCCGCGGTGGGACAGCACGGCGACGAGCGTGCGGGTGGCGCCGGACTCCCAGTCGGCGTGCGTCATGGGCTGCCCGTCGGGGCGCTGCCAGATGACGTCCGTCAGCCCGGTGTCGTCGGGCACCCCGGTGAGCCAGCGCTCCGCTCGCAGCGCGGGGTGCTCGTGGCGCAGGGCGATGACGCCGGCGACGAACGCGGCCAGCGCAAGGTCGGCGTGATCCCAGTCGAGCCACGACAGCGCGTTGTCCTGCGCGTAGGCATTGTTGTTGCCGTGTTGCGTGCGGCCGATCTCGTCGCCCATCGCCAGCATCGGGGTACCGCGCGAGAGCAGCAGCGTGGCGAGCAGCGCGCGCACGTCGCGTTGGCGGGCATCGACGACCGCGGCGTCCGACGTGGGGCCCTCGACGCCGTGGTTCCACGACCAGTTGGCATCGGTGCCGTCGCGATTGCCTTCGCCGTTCGCCTCATTGTGCTTGTGCGTGTGCGCCACCAGGTCGGCGATCGTGAAGCCGTCGTGTGCCGTGACGAAGTTCACGGAGCGCGACGGCGCGCGCGCGCGCGCCGCGAAGATGTCGGCCGAGCCGGCGAAGCGCGTGGCGAGTTCGCCGGCGAGTCCACCGTCACCGCGCCAGAACCGGCGCACGGTGTCGCGGAACTTGTCGTTCCATTCGCCCCACGGCGCGGGAAACGCGCCAATGCGGTAGCCGCCCGGGCCAACGTCCCACGGTTCGGCGACGAGCTTGAGGGTGCGCAGCAGCGGATCCTGGGCGATCGCGGTGAGCAGCGGCGCCTCGGCGTCGAAGCCGTCCGGACGACGACCCAGCGTGGTGGCGAGGTCGAAGCGGAACCCATCGACGCCGGTCACCTGCGCATGGTAGCGCAGCGAGTCGAGCGCGAGCCGCAGCACGGGGGCGCGGTCGAGCGCGAGCGTGTTGCCGCAGCCGGTCTCATCGATGTAGCGGTGCGCGGCGCCCGGCAGCAGACGGTAGTATGTCGCGTTGTCCAGCCCGCGCAGTGACACGGTGGGACCGTGGTCGTCGCCCTCGCCGCTGTGGTTGAATACCACGTCGAGCAGCACCTCGATGCCGGCGCCCTGCAGCGCGGCCACGCAGCGGCGCAGTTCGTCGATGCCGCCGGGCGCGAGCCGCGGGTCGGGCGCAAACCAGCCCACGGTGTTATAGCCCCAGTAGTTGGTGAGGCCGGCGCGCGCGAGATGGGGCTCGTCGATGGCGGCGGCGATGGGCAGCAGCTCGACCGTCGTGACGCCCAGCCGCGTGAGGTGCTCGATGGCGTCCGGGTGCGCGAGACCGGCGCACGTGCCGCGCAGCGCTGCCGGCACGCCGGGGTGCCGCTGCGTGAAGCCGCGCACGTGCATCTCGTACAGCACCGTCTCGCCCCACGGCACGTGCGGACGCGTGTCGAACCGTGGCACGCTGTCGCCGAGCAGGATGCCCTTGGGCATGAACGGCGCGCTGTCCACCGCGTTGCGCGATCCGTCCGGGTGATGACCGAACATCGACGGATGCAGGGCGAAGGGCCGGTCGAGCGCGCGCGCGTATGGATCGACGAGCAGCTTGTCGGCGTTGAATCGGTGCCCGTCGTGCGGGGCCCAGGGGCCGTGGGCGCGCAGGCCGTAGCGCGTGCCCGCAGTGACGCCGGCAATGAAGCCGTGAAACACGTCACCCGTGCGCGCCGGCAGCGTGAAGCGCGCGACTTCAGCCTGTCCGGCGGCCTCGAACAGGCAGACGTCGATGGACTGCGCGTTGGCCGAGAACACGGCGACGTTCACGCCGTCCCGCGTGAGCGTCAGCCCGAGAGGTTCGGGGTTTCCGGCCTCGGCGTGGTGCATCGGTCAGCCCTGCAGTCGGTCAATCATCGGCTGGGTGATCAGGCAGATGCCGCGCGCGGTGCGCCGGAAGCGCGCCGCGTCGACCACCGGATCCTCGCCGACGACGAGGCCCGGCGGAATGCGCACGCCGTGGTCGACGACCACGTTCTTCAGCCGGGCGCCGCGCCCGATGTCCACGTACGGCAGGATCACCGCGTTCTCCACGTGGCCGAACGAATGCACGAGCACGCCGGTGAAGAGCAGCGACCGCTCGACCTCCGCGCCCGACACGATGCAACCGCCCGACACCAGCGACGAGAGGCCGACGCCGCGGCGCCCGTCGACGTTGTGGACGAACTTCGCCGGTGGCGTGATTTCGGCGTACGACCAGATGGGCCACTCGCTGTTGTAGATGTCGAGTGACGGGACGATGTCCGTGAGGTCGATGTTGGCCTCCCAGTACGCGTCGATGGTGCCGACATCGCGCCAGTAGACGTTGGCTTCGTTGCGCGAGTGGACGCACGACTCCGTGAAGCGGTGGGCCACCGCCTTGGCGTGCTTGACGAGCCACGGGATGACGTCGCGGCCGAAGTCGCGGGTGGAACCGGGCTCGGCGGCGTCGCGGCGCAGCTGGTCGTGCAGGAACTCGCGCCTGAACA
>CAYHCW010000192.1:0-6121 GCA_964355025.1 uncultured Gemmatimonas sp.
AATGTCGTGCCAAAGAGCCGCGGCAGGCTGAGCAGCGGCACGTGCAGATCGTAGGGCGGCAGCGCGGCATCGGTGCGCGCCACGTCGTCAACGCCGGGAGCGGTGGCGAGGATGGTCGCGAGCGCGGCCTGCGCCTCCACCAGCACGCGCCCCGCACCGCGCACCTTCAGGAGCGCGACATACCGGACGAACTGGAACATGTCGCCGGCGCCCTGCTCGGTCGTCAGCAGGATCGTCTCGCCGCGCAACGGCGCGCCGTTCCACTCGCGGCCCGTGGCGCGACTCACCTGCACGACCTGGTTGGTGACCTGGCGGCGCACCTCGTACGCGTCGAAGCCCGCGGCGTACTCGCCGCGCAGCAGGAGCACGAACGCGCGGTTGAACGCCGCGCTGTGGTTGGCGGGAGCGAGCGCCAGTGCGCGCACACACGACGCGAGGGCATCGTCGAACAATCCCAGCTCGAGTTGCGCGTGGCTCAGCGCCGTCCACGCCTCGGCCGCCGCCGGGTTGCCCTGCACGAGCTCTTGCGCGAGGGCGAGCGCCTCGTGCCGGCGCCCGGCCTGCAGGTGAAGGGCGCACAGGTTGGCGCCCACAACGACGCTGTGCGGAGCCAGCGCACTCGCCTGCGCGAGCGCTGCCGCAGCGTCGTCGAGGCGGTCTGCCTCCTTCAGTATCATGCCGAGGTTGCTCCACGCGTCGGTGTGCCCGGGCACGAGCGCGATCACGGCCCGGCACGCGGCCTCGGCCTCGGCGGTGCGCAGCAGCGCGCGCAGCGCAACCGCCCGGTTGGCCATCGCGTTGAGGCAGGCCGGGTCGCGACGCAGTGCCTCGTCGTACGCGTCGAGCGCCTCGCGAGGGTGTACCGCAGCGAGATGCGCATTGCCGGCGTCCACCCACCACACCGCATCGGCCGGGTCGAGCGACAGCGACTGCGCAAACGCCGCCGCCGCTTCGTCGAAGCGGCCGAGCTGGTGCAGCAGCAAGCCGAAGTTGTGGTGTGCCGCCGCCGCACGCGGCGCCGCCGCCACGGCGTGCCGGAACCTCACCACGGCGTCGTCGTGTCGTCCCAACTGCGCGAGCGCGACGGCCGAGTCGGCGAGGGCCTCCGCGTGCGCCGGCTCCGCCGCGAGCAGCGCATCGAACTCTGCCAGCGCGTCAGCCGCGCGCCCGGCGCGCAGCATCGCCACCGCCCGTGGATAGCGAGCGGTGCTTCGATGGCCGGCGCGCGATGCCGTGAGCGCGGACAACGTCATGTCAGGCGAGCACGTCGGTGACGGCGTCGAACAGGCGATCGATCTGGTGGTGCCACGACGCGCCGGCCATTACCGCGGCCGCGTTGGCGGCACGCCGTTGCGCCTCGTCGCGCTGCCGGTAGGCAAACTCGAGCGCCTCGACGATCTCGTCCACGCTGCTCTCGCCCCAGCCCTCGGTACCGCCAAAGCTGGGCGTCGGACGGCACGCGGCCTGCTGCATCAGCACGATGTTGTGTTCATCCGACGTGAGGTCGAGGTGTCCGGTGTTGGCCGAGAGGATGCACGGTACGCCGCTGGCCAGCGCTTCCATGGCCACGAGGTTGGTGCCCCCCTCGGCGCGGTTCGGAAAGAGGGCCACGTCGGCGTTGCGCACCAGCGGCGCCATCTGCGCGTTGGGTACGAGCCCCAGGTCGAGCACCGCATCGGCGGGAATGCCGTGGCGTGCCAGCCACGGCACCAGTTCCAGGTGCCCGTCGACGCTGTGCGCCGGCACGTCGTGCACGTGCCCGGCCGTCACGATCTCGGCCATCGTCTGCGGCCAGTGGTTGTGCCACGCGACCATCAGCAGGGCGTCGGGGTGGCGCTGCCGAAAGCGGGCGAAGGCCGCAACCACGAGGTCCTGTCCCTTACGATACTCCAGCTTGCCGCCGGAAAAGACCACGAAGCGGTCGGGGCGACCGCCGGTGCGCGGCGCGGGGTGAAAGACGCTGGTGTCGATGCCCTGAATCACCATCACCGTGTGCGCGAGACCAGCCGCCTTCAATACGTCCGCGTTCCACGTGGAGCCGGCGATGAGGCGGTCGTACGACCGGCCCCGGTCGAGGGCGTCGGGGCCGAGTCGTGTGTCCTCGAAGAAGACCATGCCGAGGCGGCGTGTGCTTCGCAGTTGCGTGCCGAGCGGGCCCGACTGGAGGCCGTTGCCCAGCGCGTGCAGCGTGGGAAACGGACAGACGCCGTTCTCCTTGAGCACCTGCTCGGCGTGCACCCGGCCGATGGCGAAACCCTGTTGCGCCGTGCGCTGCAGTGGCGTTGCCCCGTCGAGTTGCGGTTCGTAGAAGAGCACGGGCGTGAAGTGTCCGCGGCGCATCGTGTGCGCCACGAGGTTCATGCCGTAGATCCCCCACCCGCTGGTGGCGCCCACCTGCCAGTCGAGCCCAACGCGCGGCTGCCGCGTGTCGCCCTGCGGCGCGGGACGCGACGTGCCGTGCAGGGCCTGCTGCACCGCCTCGAGATTGCGACCCGCGTCCTCGTGCGCGCCATCGATGGAGACGGCGCGTGCGAGCGCGTCGCGGCTGTCGACCAGGCGACCGGCCTTGGCGAGTGCCACGCCGAAGTTGTTCCAGACGTCAGCGCTGCCGTCGTCGATGGTCAGCGCTTCATTGTAGGCGAACGCGGCCTCCAGGAACTCGCCCTGCTGCGTGTGCTTCACGCCGGCAAGCAGGTGCGCGTCCGGTGCGGTCCTTGCGCGCCGGGCAAAGTCACTGCTCGCGGGCACCATGCCGGGTGACGCCGCGTCGATGGCGGCCAGCATCTGCGCCAACGCGGGCGACCAGTCGCCCGACGCGTCCTGACGGAACAGGCGCATGGTGGGATACCAAGGCGAGTCGGAGCGCGCGAGCAGCCAGCGCCAGTCACAGCCGTGGGGCACGAGCGTCCACACGGCCACGCCCATCGCGCCCGCCAGGTGGCACACCGCCGTGTCGACGGTGATGACGAGGTCGAGCTGCGAGAGCACGTCGGCGGTGTCGCGCAGGTCGACAAATCGTGAGCCGAGATCGATGATGCGTGCGCGCAGCGGGGACTCGGCGAGCGTCTGCTCGCCAGGTCCCTTCTGCAGCGAGAAGAGCTCGATGTCCGGGCGTTCGGCCAGCGGCGCAAAGCGCTCGAGCGGGACCGACTTCGCGCGAAACGAACCGCCAGAGCGCGACGCCTCCCAGACGATGCCGACGCGCAGGCGCACCTGCGCGTCGCGCGGCGGCAGTACGCGCACCGCGCGATCAACACCGAGGTACGGCTGAACGGACGCTACGGTGTCCAGGGTGGCGTGGGCGAAATGGGCGAGCGACATCAGCGGCGCGTGCGCGTCGATTGGCGGCAGCGGCTCACCGCGCCGTACGATCTCGTCGATGCCCGTGACGGCCGCGAGTACTCGCACCATGCTGTCTTCGCACTCCAGCACCACGCGGCTGGCACCCGACGCCTTGGCCTGTCCAATGAAGCGGGCAAACTGCAGCGTGTCGCCCAGCCCCTGTTCGGTGTGGATCAGGAGGGCCTTCCCCTCCAGCGGTTCACCGCGCCAGCGCGGCACGCCATAATCCTGTCGCGGTGTGGTGAAGAGCGGGCTGTCCCAGCGCCCCTCGTAGTCGGCGAAGCCGCCGGCGCAGTCACCGAGCCGCAATCGAAGCGTGGCCCGGTTGAACAGCGTCTGCGGGCGTCCGGGGACGAGCTCGAGGGCGCGGTCGAACGCAGCGTGCGCGGCGTCCCACTCACGGCGATCGGCGAGGAGCATTCCCAGGAAGTCCCACGCCTCGGCGTCGAGGTCATCGATGGCCAGGGCGCGCCGGACTCCGGTGATGGCATCGTCCAGCCGGTTGACCTGCGAGAGCGCCAGTCCGAAATACAACTGGGCGCGCGCTTCGGCGGGATTCTCGGCGGCCGTGCGTTCGAGCCGGTCCACCAGGGGAGCCGACTCGTCCGAGCGCCCGCACTTCTGCAGGGTGCGCAGCAGGCCCAGCAGCGCGCCCGGCTCGGCGGGCATCAGTTCGACGGCGCGCTGCAGCTCCCTGACGCCCTCGTTGGGACGGCCGCTGTCCGTGAGGACGTTGCCGAGGTCGCGATAGGCGGTGCCGCGATCGACGTCCATCGAGATCACGGTGCGGTAGGCGGCAATCGCCTCGGCGTGATACGCCGTCGTTCGCAGCGCGTCGGCCAGTGCGTGCCGGCGTTCCACCGACAACGGTTGCCGGCGCGCGGCATCGATCGCCTGGCGAACCACCACGGGCGCACCCTCAATCAGGGGGACCGGGGGGGCGGGACGATTCGTGTGAGCCGTGGACGCCGTACTGCTTCGCGGACGCGCTGCCGTGGTCATGGGATTCGGTGCCAGAGAAGGAACGGACAGGTCTGTCCGATGACCTTCTCTTGCAACGGATGTGCCAGCGTTCATCGGGCTTCGGTGCCCCTCAATGGATGCAATTACGGCAAACCGTGCAGTCCCTCTGGGGGACCGCACGGCAAAAAGTGCCGAGACCGCCTGCGGATGCTAGATCAGCGAGTCCAATGGGATGGGGGCGCGGATCCCAAAGGGTCCCTCCCCGAAGACCACCTGGATCCCGGATCGTGCCACCAGATTCATCACCAGCGGTCCCTGCAGGTTGGCCGTGCACACCTCCTCGCCCGCGGTGGGCAGGGTGACGATGGCAAACACCGCAATTTCGCCGGCATCCTTGGCGCGGATGCGATGGAGTTCGCCCTCCGAAAGCTCCGCCGAGTACCCGTCGAAGAAGACGAACGGATCCACCAGCAGGAAGACCAGCGTGGAATGATCGGCCGATTGCAGCCACGCCGTGCCGCTCTTGCTGCCGCGCAGCAGCGCCCACGAACGGCACTGGGGAAACCCCAGCAGCCCGTCGCGAAACTCGATGATCTCGTCGTCGGTGATGTCCAGCGTGCCGAAGAGATCGGAGCGAACCTGGCGGCGCGCCGGCAGCGCCAGGGCAACGGTCAGGGGAAGGGTCATCGCAGGTAGTCTGCCAGGTTCAGGTTCAGCACCCGCGACGTCGCGGACATGGCGGCCTGATAGGCGGTCTGGCGCCCCACCAGCTCGACCATGGCCGTTTCGATGTTGATGTCGTGCAGGTCGGAGTTGACGGCGATCAGGTTCTGGCTGAACGCCGAGATGTTGGCCTCGGCGATCTGCATCTGGTTTTGGCGCGCGCCGATCTCGCCGATGTTCGCCTGAGTGGCGGCAAGGGCGATGTCCAGGTCCGCGATGACGGCGGCCACGCCGGCGCGGGCGCCGCCGTTCAGGGCCGTGGCGAGATCCTGCAGTGCCTTGAGTGGTCCGGATGTCGTGGTGCCGAACACCTGGGTTCCGTCGTGCGCGGTGTTGGCTCGCTGACCTGCGGCGATCTCGATTTGCCGGTTGCCCGCACCGCCCGAGGCGGTGAAGGTATAGACGCTGCCGCTCGAGTCGACGGTGAACGGCGGGGTGTCACTCGTGGTGCCCCCGAACAGGTACTCGCTGCCGTCCTGCGCCTTCGACAGGGCCACGGCCTGCTCGAGCAGCTGGTTGACCTCGGCCTTGAATGCCTGCCGCGTTTGTGGCGACGCCGTGTCGGTGGCCTGTGACACGGCCAGCTCCTTGGCGCGCGTGAGGATCGACGAGAGCCCATCGACGGCGGTCTCCTCGAAGGCGAGTCGTCGGCTTCCCGCGCCGATGTTGCGCTTGTACTGGTCGAGGGCGCGTAGCGCGCCATCGTTGGCCATGACCGCCAGCGCAGCGCTCGGGTCGTCCGAGGCTGCGGAAAACGCCCGCCCGGTCGTGACCTTCAGCTGGGCGTCCTCGAGCTTCTGCCGGGAAATGTCGAATTGGGCCACGGCGAGCCGGGATGCCATGTTGTTGGTAATTCGCATAAGCGCGGGAAGCCCTCCGGTGAGACGCGGGCGTGCCCGCTATGATGGCCGACATGACTTGCACGTTGCGTGCCACGGCTGGCCGGATCCACCCGCCCATCTCCCAGTATCGGACCCTCGAGGACGGGGTGAAGTCTTCCCCAAAGGAAATCGGGAAATTCCCTCAAGGTTTGGCATCGGCATGCCGATCCCATCGATAGGGACAAAGTGTATCTAGGTCCCCTCGCCCGCTG
>CAYHCW010000193.1:0-3814 GCA_964355025.1 uncultured Gemmatimonas sp.
GCGGCGGCAGTCCGAAGAACTTCACCCTCCAGACCGAGCCGCAGATCCAGGAAGTGCTGGGCATCGACGAAAAGGGGCACGACTACTTTTTGCAGGTCACCGATGCGCGCCCCGACACGGGCGGCCTGTCGGGCGCCACGCCCGCCGAGGCGGTGAGTTGGGGAAAGCTCGACCCCGACCGCCTGCCCGATGCCGTGGTCTGTTACGTGGACGCCACCATCGCGCTGCCGCTGATGACCAGTTACGCGCTCGCGAAGCGGAAGCCGCGGAAGCTCAAGCGGTTGTACGACAAGCGGGGGGCGATGATGGAGCGGCTGAGGGCAGAGTTCGAGAGGGCGAACGGGTAGGCAGGCTTGCCCGGCACGTGACAAATGACCACATTATGTGGTCATTTGTATTTTCGGGGGACGACATGCCGAGCGTGCGCAAGACGAAGCGGGTGGTACGTGAGAGCGTGGTGCGTGAGAGCGTGGTGAACGCCACGACCTTCAAGGCGCACTGCCTGGAGATGCTCGACACCGTGCGCGACACGCGCGTGCCGCTGGTGGTGACCAAGCACGGCAAGCCTGTGGCGCGCCTGGTGCCGATCGACGACGAGGTGGACACGGTCTTTGGTGCGCTGCGACACTATTTCGCCGGCACGTACGACGATGCGGCGCTGATTGAGCCCGAGCCGTGGCCGGGACTCGACGACGACGTGGAGCCTCCACGGTGAAGGCGCGGCGGGTGCGCGAGGGGCCCGACGCCGACACGGGATGGCTGATCGACACGCACGTCTGGCTGTGGCTGATGGACGGACGCACCGACCGGCTCGGAGCGGCAATGCGTCGCTCGATTGACCAGGTACGTCGCGGACCCGGGCTTTACGTAAGCGAGATATCGGTGTGGGAAACCGCCATCAAAGTGGCCCGGGGGCGGCTGAGTCTGACCGGCCGCGTGGAAGATCTCGCGGTTGACACCGAGCGCCTGCCCGGTATGCGCTTCGTGCCGTTCACCCGGCAGGCGATGCTCGAAGCAGCGGCGTTGCGCAACGCACCGGGGGACCCATTCGACCGCGGCATCGCGGCGACGGCCATCGTGCTCGGCCTCTCGCTGGTGACGGCCGACCGGCAGCTGACGACGTCGGTGGAGGGGAGTGCGCGGTTGCGGGTGGTGCGGGTGTGAATCAGAACGTCGTTGCGAGCGCTAGCTCTGGTGACGCCGGCGAGGAAGAATGACAGGCGACTGACTGACTGCAGCCGTCGCCCGCACGCAGTGCACGAAGTTCTGCATGGAGTAGTCGCTGGCGGTGAAGAAACGTCCCCACCAATCGTTGCCGAGCAGGCGGCGGGCAATGGTGACATCATCGAGTCCATCGGCGATCCGTGCGTCGATGGACTCGATGATCTCGTCCAGCCAGTCGGCCTTGGCGGTGAGCGCGTCTATCGGAGCGGCAAGAAGACCCTTGTGGCCGTCGAAGTAGCGGGCGGGTTTCAACGCGATGGCGCGACGCAGCGACTGCACGAGCGCACGCGGCTGCTCGTTGCGGTGCGAGACACGCACCTTTACCCCGATGAACAGGTCGCCACCAAAGACGGTGCCTGTTTCCTTGTCCCACACGACGTGATGGTCGTCGCTGTGGCCGGGCGTGGCAATGCACGCGAGCGGTGCCGGCAGTTCGAAGGGCTGGCAGGATTCGAGCGGCGCCGGCGAGCCCCACGTGTAGCGACGGTAAAAGCCGATGGGCCTGGGCGCGCGCACCCGCTCCGCGGTGCGCGCATCCATCCAGAGCGGCACGCCGGCACGGGCCACGGCGGCGGCCCCGCCGGCGTGATCTTCGTGGTAGTGCGTGAGCACGCAGCCGACGATCGGGGTCGCCGCCAGATGTCGCGCGAGGTCGCCGGCGCAGTCCGGGAACCCGGAGTCTATGAGCACGCCGCGCACGGCAAAAGCACTCACCTGAAATCCCATCGACCGGCTGCGGCGCGTGGTGAACCGCAATTCCGTGACGTCGTCGTGAACGATCGTTTGCAGCATATCCGGAATCTATGCACCTCTGCCCCCCGATTGATTCGGAGGCCCGCACGCCCTACTGTTCAGGGAGAGAAACAGCGTACGCGTCGAGCGCCCGGCCCAACACGGCCGGGCGCTGACCTTTTGTCTTTCCGAGGTACCGCCCCCGATGATCGAAGCACTGAAGAAAAAGCTCGGCGGCGAAGCCGAGGCGCTCCGTCATGAGCTCAACGTCACACTGCCGGCGGAAATCCGCCGTGCCGTGGAGATGGGCGACCTGCGCGAGAACAGCGAGTACAAGTCGGCGCTCGAACGCCAGCAGTTCGTGCAGGCGCGCCTCGGGCACCTGACGGCACGCCTCTCGAAGCTCTCGTCCATCGACCTGTCGCAGATCCCCACTGACCGGGCGGGTCTTGGCTCACGGGTGGTCGTCGTGTGCCAGGACACGAAGGTGAAAGAGACCTACAACCTGGTGTTCGGCGACTCCGACGATTTCGACGAAGGGCACGTGACGATGATGTCGCCGATCGGGCGTTCACTGCTCGACAAGAAGGTGGGCGACCTGGTGCTGCTCAAGCTCCCGGCGCGCACGCGCAAGATGAAGGTCGTGGAGCTGACGACGATTCACGAGATGAAGCCGTAGGCAGTCGCGCTGGCGAAGGCCCCGCGACTGTCGGTCGCGGGGCCTTCGCCTTTTCCATCACGCGCCGGGAATCTCGAGCAGGGCCATCCTGATGCGCGACGGCACGGAGAGTTCGCGCCAGGTCACGTAGACGCCCCGGCCGCTGGCGACGGTGATGCGTGGAAACCCGGTGGGGCGCGCGTCGGTGGTCTGCACCACGATGGTGGCCGCGGACAGCGCCCCATTGGCCGCCACCCGCTTGGCGCGAATGTCGGCGGTTCCCTTGCCGGTGCGCTCCACCCAGGTGACCACCGCACCGCCGTCGGGCAGGTACTCCACGTCCACGCGGCCAATCGGCTGCCCGTCGTCGATGCGAACGGGCGCCCCCCACGTGGCGCCACGGTCAGCGCTGAAGGCAAGCTGCACCTTGGCACTGTCGCGGGCGTTGGTGAACCACGCGATGGCCACCTCGCGGTCGCGTGCCGAGAGGGCGGGGCCATTGACGGGGCACGCCTTGGTGACCCAACCGTCCGCGTGCACAATGGAAGGCGCCGACCACTTGCCGTCCTCCAGGCGCACCACGGCAATGTCGCGCACTTCGTCGGTGGTGCGGTCGCGGTACGCAAAGAGGGCGCCGCCGCTGGTGCGCGCACCCGCCACCTGGCAGCAATCGCAGGTGCGCGCGTCGAGCATCGTGTCGCGCTGCACGCGCAGGGTGCTGTCGATGATGCCGAAGCCGAGGCTCATTTCGCCGTGCTCGCCACCCGTGGCGTGCCCATCGAGCCAGGCGGCGAACGTGGAGCCATCGCCCTGCGGCACGAGCGCGGCAAATCCGTGCTCGGTGGCGCTGCTGTCGGAGTGCAGGCGCTGCGGCGCGCTCCAGCTATGCCCGCTGTCGGCGCTGGTGGTGATCCACGCGCCGTACGAGTACTTGCCGGCCGACGAGCGGCGCAGAAAGTGCGCCACCAGGCGGCCCCTGGCATCGACCGCGAGCGATGGAAAGTCCGCCCAGTTCGCAAAGAGCAGCGAGTCGCGCACGGCCGTGCTCGGTGCGGACCAGGTGCCCCGCAACGGCCGGTGCGCCACCCGCAGCATCCAGACGGAATCGGGACCCGGCTCCATCCAGCTCATCCAGATGCTGCCGTCGGTGGCCGTCGTGAGATGGGGAGTACTCGCTCCGGGGCCTGCGGCGGGCGCCTC
>CAYHCW010000193.1:3914-6109 GCA_964355025.1 uncultured Gemmatimonas sp.
GCCATGAGGGCCGCCACGCGCGGCGCCACCGCCCGCCCTTGATCCCGCACCTCGAAGGCCAGGTGCAGCCGGCGGATCATGACGTCGGCCAGGGTGCAGGCGAGCTCGGCTTCCACCGCGTGCACGACCTCGGCGCCGACGTAGGGCAGCTCGCTGACCAGGCGCTCGCCAAGCGTTGGCTCGTCCTGCACGCGCGCCCACACCTGGTGCCACGCGCCGCCGTGCGCGTGCACGAGCCGCGCGGCGATGTCGTCGGCGCCGCTGGCGGCGCGCGCCGCGGCGAGCTCGGCGGCCAGGTCGTGAATGTCACCGCCGACGAGCGGCACGTCTGCCGTCCGGTCGCGCGGCGGCGCGCGGCGGAGCGCGCGAAAGACGGCGGCCACGACATCACGGCCAATCACGCGATACGTGGTGAGCTTGCCTCCCGTCACGGTAATGACGCCCTGAGGGCCCGTCTCCACCCGGTGCTCGCGCGACGCCGATGACGGGTCGCCGGCGTGACCGGCGGCAACGAGCGGGCGAATGCCCGCCCAGGCGGCAATCACGTCATCCGCGGTGAGCGCGGCGGCGGGGAACGCGCGGTTGGCAGACGCCAGCAGGTAGTCGACATCGGCGCGCGAGGCCCGCACCTGATCGGGTGACTCTGACGTCGCGGTCTCGGTGGTGCCGATGATCGTGCAGGTTCCGCCCGGCAGCACGAACATCACGCGGCCGTCGGTGGCGAGCAGCGTCACCGCGCCGCGGTTGCCCACACGATGTGCCGGCACGGCGATGTGCGCTCCCTTGCTGCCCAGCACCGCGGGCGCGGCTGTTGGGTCCTCCATGCGGCGCACGCCGTCGGTCCACGGGCCGGTGGCATTCACGATGCACGACGCGTCCACGTCAATCACGCGGCCGCCCAGCCGGTCGGTGACGCGTACTCCGTTCGCCCGCCCATCGGCGAGTCGCAGGCCGGTCACCTCGGCGTGATTCACGATCGTCGCGCCGGCCACGGCGGCGTCGAGCAGCGTGGCGAGCGTCAGCCGCGCGTCGTCGGTGGCGGCGTCGAAGTAGCGCGCGCCGCCGCGCAGGCCAATGCGCTGAAGCATTGGCTCGGCGTCGGCAACCCCGGCGGCGTCGAGGCCGCGGTGCGGCGCGACGTTCTTGAAGAGCGCGAGCAGGTCGTACAGCAGCAGGCCGGCGCGGAGCTTCCAGAGCGCCACGCGCGCGCCGGCGTACACTGGCCACGTGAACGGCAGCGGCCGCACGAGGTGGGGCGCGATGCCGAGCAGCACCCGGCGTTCGTGGCTCGACTCGAAGACGAGCCGCAGGTGGCCGTGCTCAAGGTAGCGCACGCCCCCGTGCACCAGGCGCGACGACCGGCTGGAGGTGCCGCTCCCGAAGTCATCGCGTTCGATCACGGCGACATCGAGCCCACGGCGTGCGGCATCGCGCGCGATGCCCGCGCCCGTGATGCCCCCGCCAATGACCAGGACGTCGAATCGTCGCTGGCTGAGGCGGAGGATCTGCGCGGCGCGCGTGGGAGCGGGTGAGGGAGTCATCGCAAGTGGACGGAACCCGAGTCTATCGTCCCACGGCTCGGGGCGACAGGAGTGGCGCCGACGCGATTTCCGGCCCCGGTCGGCGCGCGGGTTGCGGATAGCCGCGAACAAGCGCGCCGCCTAACTTTCACGGTCTATGGCCAGCTTCGGAAACGGCCGCCGCGTCGCGATCATCGAGGGAGTCCGCACCCCGTTCGCACGTGCCGGCACGACGCTCAAGTCACTCAGCGCTATTGACCTCGGCAAGATCGTGGTCGGTGAGCTGATCCAGCGGACAAGCCTCGACCCGGCAAGCCTCGACTTGCTGGTGTTCGGTACGGTCATCCCTTCGGTGCTTGCGCCGAACATCGCGCGCGAAGTCGCGCTGATGCCCCTCCTGCCGAAGTCCGTGCAGGCGTGGAGCGTCAGCCGAGCCTGCGCCTCGGCCAACCAGGCCATCACCGACGCGGCCGACCAGATTGCCCTGGGGCACGCCGACATCGCGATTGCCGGTGGCGCCGAGTCGCTGTCGAACGTCCCCATCCTGCATTCGCGCGGCTTCAGCGACGCGTTGGTGGCGGCGAGCAAGGCGAAGACGCTGGGCGGGCGGCTGCAGGCGCTGTCCAAGGTGCGTCCCAAGGACTTCATCCCGATCACGCCGGCCATCGCCGAGCC
>CAYHCW010000194.1:0-6042 GCA_964355025.1 uncultured Gemmatimonas sp.
CGCGGTTCGACCTGCGGCTCAGCGCGCAGAACTTCAACGTCATCAACAAGGCGCGTGTGGCCGACCTCGACTTCTCGGGGTCGCTGCGGGTTGCCGGCGCCACCAGCGGCTCCTCGCTCACCGGTGCGCTCTCGGTGGACCGGGGCACGGTGTTCATTCCCGACATCTTCACCAAGGAACTCATCTCGCTGGATGATCCCGAGCTGCGGAACATCGTCGATACCGTCGCGCTCGCTGACCACGGCATCCTGCCGCGCGCACCGTCGCGCGTGGTGGAGAACCTGAGGGTGAGCGACGTGCCGGTGACGATGGGGCGTGACGTCAACATCCGCTCGTCGGAAGCGAACATCACCCTGGGCGGCGCGGTGCGCATTACGGCCGCGCGCGTACGGCGCGGCCGCGACGCAGGCCGCTACCAGCTGGCGCTCAGTGGCACCCTGCAAACGGTGCGTGGCTCGTACCGCCTGAACGCCGGCCCCGTGCAGCGCACCTTCAATGTGGAGGGCGGCGAGATCCGCTTCCGCGGCGATCCCGACCCGAATCTCGCCGAGATGGAGATTCGCGCCCTGCACACGGTGCGAACGTTTTCGCAGAGCACCGCGCAACGGGACGTGCGCGTGCGCGTCAACATCGGCGGCACGCTCGGCTCGCCGCGCGCCTCGTTTTCGACACCCGATTCGAGCCGCGTCTCCGACAGCGACATCCTGAGCTATCTCGTGACCGGGGGGCCGAGCAATGAGATACTCGGCCGCAGTGGTGGCGACGTCTCGACGACGGCCATTCGTGTCGCGCTCTCGTCGCTGGGCAGCGTCATCGGCAGCAAGTGGTCGGGCGGCCTGTGCGACGATGCGCAGTTGAGCACCGCCAGCCTCGATCAGTACAACCGGGGCATCAAGGATCTCGGCAGCAGCCTCCTGAGCGGCTCACGATTCAACTGTGCCAAGCAGCTTGGCGAACGGATCTTCTTCCGCATCGACGCCGGGCTCTGCAGCATCGGCCAGCTCATGGGACAGGGCGGCTCCTCCAGCCTGTTCGATGCGCTGGGGGCCAAGTTCGACTACCGCTTCAACCGCAACATCACGGCCTCGGCCGGTATGGACCCGTCCACCAGCGCGGCGCTCTGCACGCAAAACGCCGTGGTGCGCGGCTTCGCGCCCACGCCACGCCAATTCGGCTTCGACCTCTTCCGCGCCTGGCAGTTCTGACCGTGCGTACGGCGCTGGTCGTGAACCCCGTGGCGCGCCGTGCCGCCGGCGCCGAACGGTCGGTGCTGCGCGCGTTTCAGGCCGCCGGACTCGCGCCAACGGTGGAGCACACGCGCGCGGCGGGTGACGGCGTACGCGCCGCCCGCGAACTCGCCGCTGCACACGACCAGCTGTTCGTGCTCGGCGGCGATGGCACCGTGATGGAGGCCGCGACCGGACTGGCCGAGGCCGGCTCGGACGCGGCCATCGGCATTCTCCCCGGCGGCACCGGCAACCAGATGGCGCGCGCGCTGTCCATACCGCTCAGTCCGGCGCGCGCCCTTGGTGCGCTGTTGCGCGGCGATGAGCGGCGTGTGGACCTTGCCATCCTGAACGGGCATCGGCGCGTCGGCATCGGTGCAGGTCTGGGACTCGATGCCGCGATGATCGCAGGCGCGCGCGGGCGGCTGAAGGAAGTGCTCGGCGTGGCGTCCTACGTGGTCAGCGCAACCCGCGCGGCCTGGCGACCGCGGCGGTTCGGCGTGCGCGCCGAGGTCGATGGCCGGGTCATCGAACGCGACGGGGTGGTGGCGATGGTCCTCAACCTCGGGTGCATCTTCAACGGCCTGCTGGAACTGGCGCCAGGGGCATCGCTCACCGATGGCGCGCTCGACCTCGTCATCGTCGACGCCGACACGCTGCGCGACGCACTCGCCTTTTCAATGGTCGAGATGCTGCTGCGCCGGCGCCGCGCCGACCCCCGGTGGACCTTTGCCCGCGGTCGCGAGGTCAGCATCGAGGCGTTCGACGCCTCGATTCCGTGCCAAGTGGACGGCGACCTCATTGATGATCGCCACCTCCAGATGGTGGTCGCTCCGGCAGCCGGGCGCTTTCTGGTTCCCCAGGGCGCACACATCATATAGAAGGGGGAGCGTGTGCTGCCGCTCCTCGCCAGTTGGCGACCCCCCCCTGTTCGCCGGCGATGAAATGCCGTATTGATTATGTACAGCAGGTGTTTACTGTAAACTCTCGCGTCACCGACTGATTTCCAATCGTGGCAGACCCGATCTCCTTCGGAGCGTCGAGCTCAGAGTCGCTCGATATTCGGCTTCGCAGCATGCTGCGGGAGCTGCCGCCTGAGCACGCCGGGCTGCTCGAGGCGTTGCTGCAGGAGCGCGACCTGCTGGTCACGGTCGCTGAGCGCCGCGCCGAGCGGGTACAACGCCTGCATGAGGCCAGTACGGCGCTTTTGCGCACGCTCGATCACGACGAACTCGAGCTCGAGGTTGCGGGCCAGTTGATGCGCCTCATTCCGGCCGACGGGGTTGTGGTGGCGCGCGCGTCGGCGATTACCGGTGAGCCACCGGTGCCGACCGTGCACCTGACCGCTGCGGGCTCGGCCGCGCTGGATTCCGCCGGAGTGATGACCCCGGCGCTTGTCGAGGTGCTGCGCACGGGCCGTCCGGTGCGCCTTGCGGCGCGCGCGGACTGCCCCGGAGCCGTGGTTGCCGTTCCGTTGATGCAGGGGTTTCGGCTGATGGGTATGATTGGGGCCTACGCCAGGCACGCCACGCATTTCAGCGACGGGGATCTCGACGCAACGCTCGCCCTGGGGGCGCACGCGGCCATGGCGCTCGTGAACGCGGCGCTCTACGCGCAAAGCGAGCGTGAACGCCGGCAGAGCGATGCGCTGGCATCGCTGGCACGCGCGCTGGGCTCGGCGAGCCATCCCAACGAGGTGCTGCGACTTGCGTTGCGGCATGCCATGGCGCTGTTCGGCGCCGAGGGCGCCGATATCGCGCTCAAGCGCGACGAGTTCCTGCAGGTGGTCGCGGCGGAGGGCTCGGCGCGCGCCCTGCAGGGTGTCTTCCTGCCCTTGAACGCATCGGTGTCGGGACGCGTGGTGCGCGAGGGGCGGACGATCATCGTCAACGACGCGGCCGACGAGCCCGACGCCTATGCGCCGACACGGCTCCTCGCCGCGGTGCGCAACTGTCTCATCGCACCGATGCTCTCGGCGCACGGTGCGGTCGGGGTGATCAGCGTGAAGAACCGCGAGCGTCCGTTCGACGCCGAAGATGCGCGCATGCTGCAGCAGTTCGCCACACAGGTAGCCGTGGCAATCGTCAATGCGCGCCTGTACGAGGAGGCGGCCGAGGCGCAGCGCGAGATGGCGGCCGCGTTCGAGGCCATCGGCGACGGCATCGTGGTGCTCGACGCCGACGCGCGCATCGTGCGCTTCAACGCGCGGTTCCTCGCGATGACCGGCCTTCCGGACGACGACGATGCGCGCGGGCGCGACTTCTACGAGGCGGTGCTGCACGAGCCGCGCGAACTCAGCGAAGCGTGCGCGCTGGGGCAGGCGATCCTCCTGGGGAAGCTGGCGCGTGTGCAGATGCGTTCGGCGTGGAACGGACGGGTGCTCGAGCTTGTGGCGGCACCGCACCCGGCGGGGGGCGCGGTCGTGTCGGTGGACGACGTCACCGACTTCCATGCGCTGGCGGAGCGGCACCGCTTGGTGGTGGACCACACGACGGACGCCATCCTGATCACCTCGACGGAGGGGGAGGTGGAGTTCGGCAATCCCGCCGCTCGGCGCCTGTTCGGGGAGGAGTCGGTGCTTGTTGGCGTGCGCCTGGCGGGACTGGTGCCGGCCAGCGAGGCGACAGTCTGGGCCGAGGCCATCGGGCGCTGTGGCCGGGGCGAGGCCGCGCGGCTCGACGGCGTGGTGCAGCGCGACGGGCGCGAGCTGCGCCAGGTGTCGGTGAGCCTGGCGCCTCTGCTCGACGAAAACAGGGCCAGTCACCTCGTGATTTCGCTGCGCGACATCACCGATGAGGCGCACGCGCGCGACGAGATGCTGGCCGCCAATGCGCGGTACCGCGACCTCGTGGAGATGGCGGCCGACGCGATCGTGACGCTCGACATCACGGGGATCTTCACGTCGATCAACCCGGCGATGGAGCTCCTCACGGGGTACGCGCCCGGCGCAATCCTGGGGCGATCGTTCGTGTCGTTTCTCGAACCGTCGGAATCGGCGGAGGCGGAGCAGCACTTTGCGGCGGCTGGCCACGGTGAGCTGCGGCGCTTCGAGCTGCACATCGAGCGCGCCGACCAGGTGCGGCGGCTCATCGCCATCGCGCTCTCCCCGATGCGCCGCGCCGGCGAGGTGGTGGGGGTGCTGGCCGTTGCCCGCGATGTCAGCGAGGAACGCGAGCAGGCGGCGGCCCTGGTGCGCGCCGAGGCGCGGTACACGCGGCTGGTCGAAGCGGCCGAGGACGCCATCGCCTGCGTGGACGAGGAAGGCAATTTCACGGCGGTCAACCGCGCGCTCGAGGCCGTGCTTGGCACTCCGCGCGATCAGCTGCTGGGCCGGCATTTCATAGACGTGGTGGCGGAGAGCGAGCGCCCGGCCCTGTGGCAGATGTTCGCGGTCGCGTTGACCGGCGCGCGCGAACGTCGCACCATCCGGTTCACGCGCCCCGACGGCGTGGAAGGCCATGCCACGCTGGTGGTCGCGCCGATCATCGAGAACGGTCGCGTCACCGGCGCGCTGGGCATTGCCCGCGATGTCACCGAGGAGCGGATGCTGCTCGAGCAGGCGATGCGGCAGGACAAGATGGTGGCGATGGGCGAACTCGTTGGCGGCGTGGCCCACGAGGTGAACTCGCCGCTCACCAGCATCCTCGCCTTCTCGCAGGTGCTCGCCATGGAGGGCATCGGCGAGGAGGAACGCGCGCGCGCCGTCGACACCATCGGCAAGGAAGCCAAGCGCGCCGCGCGCATCGTGGGCAAGCTGCTCTCCTTCGCGCGGCAGGGTCGCGTGGAGCGCATTCCGAGCGACATCAACCAGGTGCTGCGCGACACCATCGATTTACGGCGCTACGCGCTGCGCATGCAGCAGATCAAGCTGACGGTGTCCCTGGCGGCCGACCTGCCGCTGGTGGAGGCCGACCCGTTCCAGCTGCAGCAGGTGTTCATCAACCTGCTGGCCAATGCCGAGCAATCTGTGGCGCACCAGGAGGGCGAACGGTCCATCACCGTGTCCACGGAACTGCGCGGCGCCTCGCTGGTGGCCACCATCAGCGACAACGGTCCGGGCATCGCCGCCGACGCGTTGCCGCACATCTTCAATCCGTTTTTCAGCACCAAGCCGCGCGGAGCGGGAACGGGCCTCGGCCTGTCGATCTCCGACGGAATCGTCCGCGAACATCGCGGCGTGCTTCGTGTCCGGTCGGAGCCGGGCCAGGGCGCGACTTTCGAAGTGGAACTTCCGCTCCAACCAGCCGCCTCATAGACGATGGCCAGCATCCTCATCATCGACGACGAAGTCGCGATTGCCGCGGCGTTCGCCATGTTTTTCCGCCACGACGGCCAGCACGTCGTGCACGAGGCCCACACCGGCGGCGATGGGGTGGACGCCTACTGGCGCCTGCGCCCCGACCTCGTGCTCCTCGACGTACGCCTCCCCGACATGACCGGCTTCGACGTGCTCGCGAAGATCCGCGAGGACAATCCCGTGGTCATCATGATCACGGCGTACGGCGACGTGCCGATGGCGGTGGATGCGCTGCACAAGGGCGCCGAGAACTTCCTCACGAAGCCGGTGGACCTGAGCCACCTCGCCGCCGCCGCCGACCGCGCGCTCGAGAAGTCGCGCCTGCGCCGCATGAACCAGTACCTGTCGGAGAAGCGTGACGCTTCGCCGCGCGTGGTCTTTGGCGCGTCAACGGTCATGCGCGATCTCGCCGACCAAGTGGCGCTGCTCGCGCAGAGCGATCGCACCACGGGCCTCGTGATCGGCGAAAGCGGGTCGGGCAAGGGGCGCGTGGCCGAGCTGATCCACCAACTGAGCCCC
>CAYHCW010000195.1:0-6042 GCA_964355025.1 uncultured Gemmatimonas sp.
TGGAGACGCACATCCACGTGCCGGCCGGTGCGATTCCCAAGGATGGCCCGTCAGCGGGCGTGTCCATCGCCACGGCGCTGGCCAGCGAGCTCAGCGGGCGCCCGGTGCGAAAGGACCTCGCCATGACCGGCGAGATCACCCTGCGTGGCCGCGTGCTCCCCATCGGTGGCGTCAAGGAGAAGGTGCTCGGCGCGCTGCGCGCCGGCATCACGCACGTGATCCTGCCCAAGGGCAACGAAGCGGACATGGAGGACGTGCCCGAAGAAGCAACGCGCCTGCTGACGTTCCACTTTGTGGAGACGCTGCAGGATGTGCTCAAGCTGGCGTTGGTTTCGGAGCCGGAAGTGGCGGAGCGGGAAGGGGAGTTGGTTGGGGTGTAGGCGAGCTTGAGTGCAGGGAGCAGAGGCACAGTGACGTGCAGAGGGCACAGGCACGGTGAAGTGCAGAGACAGAGGGCAGGGGATTTCTCCCCTGCCCTCTTCACTTCACTGTGCCCCATCTCCCTGCACTTCACTGTGCCCCATCTCCCTGCACTTCACTGCGCCTCATCTCCCTGCACGTCACTGTGCCTCTGCCCCCTGCACGCCACTGTGCCTGTGCCCTGTGCCTGGGCAGTTCACGGACGCTTGATCGGCGTGACCTTCCCCGTCTTCTCGTCAATCGAGAACTTCGGCTTCAGCGCGACGTCGTGATCGCCCAATGGGGCCTTGGTGGCTGCCGCCTTGACCGTCGTGTCCTTTGCGGGAGTGGCGGAATCAGCCTTCACGCTGTCGACCAACGGGACGGTATCGGCTGACGGGGGAACCGCACCGGCCGACGTGTCTGGCGCCGGCGCCTTGCTGCCGCCGCACGCACCGAGCGCCACTGCGGCGGCGACCATCATCGTGCGACGGATCATCACTTCTTCTCCCGGTTGATGGTCGTGACGCGGCCGCTGCTCGATATCTCGAACTTCGCGCGATGGACGATCTCGCGTGGGCCGTCGGTGGTCGCTTCGGCCTGCAGGCTCATGCGGGCCATCGCCAGCAGACTCGGCACCGTGTACGTGTCGGCCGCCAGCAGGTTAACGGTATACCCCAGGTCCTGGAACGACCCGATGCTCATCGTGCTCCACGGCATGTTGGGCGTGGACTCGGCGAAGCCGGTCATCAGTTCGGCGTCGAACGCCTGGGTAAATGAGGAGTTGCAGTCAGTGGTCCTGAACACTTCACGCCAGTGGCCATCGGCCGTGCCGGCGCTGCCGCACGCCTCGACGGCCACACCCGTGCCGGCCGTGCAGTGAGTGGCGGTACCGCCGACCCCGATGCAGTTGGCGATCGCGATGGAACCGATGTAGCGGGGGTTGGTGCTCCCTGTCGCCACATTGTTGTCGTCAAACGCCGGGTTGGTAAGCAGGTTCTTGTCGGGCGGTGAGCCCCAGATGGTGCCGAACCCGACCACGTGGTTCATCTCGTGCAGCACCACGGATTCAAAGCGCCCCGAGCTGATGTAGTTCTGGATGTCGGCCTCGTCGAACTGCATCGTGCCGACGATCGACAATCTGCTGGTGCCTCGCACATAGCACGGCCCCGCCTGGGCGAGGATCTTGCCCGGCCCATCGATGGCCGAGACGGACGCATAGATGATGACACCCTGCGTGGACTCCGTGAGCGCCATGCCCGTCAACCCTGCGGCGCACCCGGAGATGTCGGTGTTCACGAGGTTGACCGTCGAAACCGGGCTGATGATCGCCGCACGGATCCGGTTGGCCGCGTTGGTGAAGGCCAGCTGCGCCTCGGCGGACATCGGGGTGCCGAAGAAGCGCAGGTCCAACGGGTACGACGTCTGGATGGTCGCGGCAAACGAGGTCGCGAACCCGCTCGCCGACGCGGTGGCGGACTGGGGGCCTCCCTTGTTGCCCAAGCGCCAGCTGGCACCCGACGCCACGCCGCTCGCGTTCGTCGTCAGCGAGCCGGGAGACACTGTGCCGCCGCCGGTCGTCGACTGGAACGTCACCGCGATGTTGGGTATGCCGTTGCTGAACTGGTCCTGCACCGCCGCGCCCAGCGCGATGGCCACCAGGTCGCCGGCCAGCGCCGTTTGCGCATTGCCGCCGGTGACGACGATCTTCGACGGCGCCCCCGGAGTGCCGGTGGCCGTGATCACGAGCGGGGTGAGGCCCGAGATCGTCACGGTGAGCGTGTTCGTGCCCGCCGTCGTGCCCAGCGTCCACGTGCCCGTGGGCGTTGCGCCGGCAAGCGTCTTGGTGGGCGCGCCGACAAGCGTTCCTCCTCCACTGCTCACAACCACCGCCACCGCGACATTGCCGAGCGCGGTCCCACCGGCGTCGGTGACGGTAAACGTCGGCGGGGTGGCAAGCGCCGAGCCCACCGTGGCGGTGGGGGGAGTGGTCGACACTGCCTGCACAGACGCGGGTTTGGGGGGCGCCGTGCCGCCATCGCCGCCCGAACAGGCCGCTGCCACCAACGCTGCAAGTGAAATGCTCCGGCGAACGGCGTACCGCGGCGAAGGGAGGCTGCTCGTCATGGTCTCGGGATCGGGAGGTGAGGGAAAGGATAGTAACGGCGGCGCGCGGGTTTCACGCCGGGGGGTCGACGGCGGTCGCACCTGCGTTGTCGGCCGGCACCAACTGCGACGTGAGCCGCGCGGCGACACCGGCGCGCATGGGCTGCAACGCCAGCCCGGCCAGCAGGAAGGTGAGCGCCGTACCCAGCAGGATCACGCGCAGCGTGGTCTGCCCGGTCGTACTCAGGACCCGCGTATGCTCTGCCAGCACGCGCAGTTCTTCATCGCGCATCTGGTTCACGATCTGCATGAGAGTGTCGGTGTCGTGCGGCGGCGACCCGCGCATGAGAAAATTCCGGGCGGAATCGGGGCCCGCACGGTCGCGAATCGCAAAGGTCGTGCGAAACTCCCCGAAGCTCGCCGCCACCTGCGGGGACAGGCTTTCAAGCAGCCGCCGCTGGCGCGGATTGTCCTCGCTGGCCCGGTTCATCGCGTCGATGGCATCCTCGACGGCTGCCTGCGCGGCCTGCAGCGCCCTCCGCTCCAGCGAGTCACCCCGCACGACGTACGCCTTGGTGGCACGCTCGGCGTCGTGCGTGCCGGCGAGGATGCGAAACGCAGAACCAATGTTCTGGTTGGTGCGCGCGACGAATTTTTCGGACGCGGTCAGCCGCGTGGCAAAGTAGTACGACACCACCCCGCCAAGGCCGAGCAGGATGAGCGCCGCGCCGCTGGTGATGGAGAGCTTCTGAAGTGGTGTCCAACGCATTGCCAGCCCCCGCAACTCAGGGTAGAGGACCCCAGCCAAAGAGACGGCGCGCATCGACGCGCAACGCTCCCGGTTCGGTACCGGTCAAAAAGTACTCCAAATATCGCTTCTCTGGCGGGGTGGTCGGTTCTGCCAGCTTCCCCGAATCCCGATCGAGTTCGGCGGTGACGATGCCCGGCGGCACAGCCCACGACGCCGGCCGTCCGTAGCCCGAGCGGGCGAGCATCTGGCCGAATATCGGCGCGGCCAGCGTGCCGCCGGCGGCGCCTGGCATGATCGAACGCGGCTTGTCGAAGCCGAGCCAGACGCCGGCCACCAGGTCGGAGGTGGCACCGATGAACCAGACGTCGGTGTTGTCGTCGGTGGTGCCCGTCTTTCCCGCCAGTGGCACCGTGTACGGCACGTAGCGCCGCACGGCGTTGGCCGTGCCGCGGTCCACAACATCGCGCATGAGGTCGCGCACAATGAAGGTGACCTCGGGCGACAGGGCACTCGGCAGCATGCGCACGCCCTGCTGGTACACCACGCGCCCCGTGGCGTCCTCGACGCGATGCAGGAAGCGCGGCTCCGCCGGGGTCCCAAGGTTCGGGAACGCGGTGAAGGCCGCCACGAGGTCGAGTGGCTGCACCGCCGAGGCGCCGATGGCGCTCGACGGCCACGGGGCGATGTACGAGCGAATGCCGAGGCGCCGGGCCAGGGCGATCACGGAATCACCGGTGGCACGTTGCCAGAGCTGCACGGCCACGGGGTTTCGCGACTTCGTGAGCGCTTCGCGCAGCGTGATGTCGCCAAGGAACTCGCCGTCGGCGTTCCTGGGCCGATACACGTTTCCCCGGTCGACGACGAGTTCGAGCGAGGTGTCGGGAACGATGGCGTTGGCGGGAATCGAGTCCATGATGGCCCGCGCGTACACGATGGGCTTGAAGGACGATCCCGGCTGCCGCAGTCCGTTGACCGCGCGGTTGAACGGTCCCTCGGCGTAGTTGCGGCCGCCCACCAGCGCGCGCACATCGCCCGTGTTCGGGTCGAGGGCGACGATCATGCCTTGCAGGTAGTCGGTGCTCCCCTTGGACCGATTGGCGTACGTGGGATGGCGGTAGCCCGGTCGCGCCTCCACGGCGGCCGTACCCTCCACGAGCGCCGCGGTGGCCGCGCGTTGCAAGGCGCCATCCAGCGAGGTGGTGATCCGAAAGCCACCCTGCCCCACGGGAATGCCGGCCCGCTCCAGCTGCGTGCGCACCACGTCCACGAAATACGGCGCGTACGCCGTCATGCCGCTGCTGGGCGCCGTCACGACCGGTTGCGCCTTGGCTGCGGCAGCCTGCGCGCGCGTCACGAAACCCTGCGTGACCATGAGGTCGAGAATCGCGTCGCGGCGGTTCTTGTTGCGGTCAGGGTGCCGGGCCGGATCGTAGATCGCCGGCCCCTTGGGGAGCGCAGCGAGCGAGGCGGCCTCGGCGAGCGTCAGGCGCGCGGCCGGCTTGCCGAAGTAGTGCCGCGCCGCAGACTCGACGCCGAACCACCCGTGGCCGAACGAAATCGCGTTGAGATAGCCCTCGAGAATCTGTTCCTTGGTGTAGTGACGCTCCATCTCGCGCGCCGCCTTCTGCTCGCGCAGCTTGCGCCCGATGGAGCGGTCGCGACGATCGACAAGATCGGGATGCAGGTTGCCCACCAGCTGCTGCGTGATGGTCGACGCGCCGCGCGAGGCGCCCATCATGTTGTCCTTCATGGCGCCGGCAATGCCGTAGAGATCGACGCCCTCGTGCTGGTAGAAGCGATGGTCCTCCACCGCCACGAAAGCCTGCGGCAGGTAGCGTGGCAGCGTCTTGATGGAGACCGATGTGCGCCACTCCCTGCCGATCTCGCCGATGAAGGCGCCATCACGCGCATAGACCAGTGACGACTGGGCCATGGGCGTGATCTGCCACGCCTCGCCGGTGGAGGGCGGTGGCGCAGGCTGCTGCGCCACGAGCGAGCGGGCGGCCAGGAGGGCGAGGGCGGTGCGGCGCATGAGGGAAGTATGGTACCCCGAAGTGCGCGATGGGAGCCAATTCCCGAAGTGCAGGGAGCACGGGCACAGTGGAGTGCAGGGAGCGCAGGACAGAGGCTCTTGCCTCCGCACCTCGCGGTGCCTCTTTGCCCTGCACTCCACTGTGCCTGTGTCCTCTGCACCCCGAAGACGTTGCTCCCGGGGCGAGCCCGTGCGACCTTTCATTTGTGTCCACCCTCCGCCTCGCCATCGCCCAGTTCCGACCCAGGAAGGGTGACGTCGCCGCCAACCTCGCGCGCGCTGGTGCGGTGCTCGCGCAGGCGGCCGCCATGGATCCGCATCCGCAGGTGGTGCAGTTCCCCGAGACCATCCTCTCAGGCTACTTCGTGGAAGGCGGGGTGCGCGAAAATGCGCTGAGCGCCGACGACGTGGTGCGCGCGCTCGACGCCCACTGGCGCGCGGCGGCCAAGCCGGGCTCAACCATAGATGTGATGGTGGGGTTCTACGAGCAGCACGACGGCACCCTGTTCAACAGCGCGCTGTACGCGAGGCTGGGCGGCGCCGAGGCGGTGCTGCTGCACGTGCACCGCAAGAATTTCCTCCCCACGTACTCCATGTTCGACGAGGAGCGGTTTGTCGAGCGCGGCTATGACATCCGTGCGTTCGACACCGCCTGGGGACGTGCGGCCATGCTCGTCTGCGAGGACGCGTGGCACTCGCTCACCGGCACGATCGCCGCGCTCGACGGGGCGCAGGTGATTTTCGTCAGTTCGGC